>CAZLZH010000022.1:0-26527 GCA_964563955.1 uncultured Bacteroides sp.
GTGTTTGTGGAGTTACCTGTGAGAGATACACCAACATTCGCATGATGCATAATAGCAACACCTTCCTGTACATCGTCTGCACCATAGCACTTAACGGTTGCACGAACGCCATCGGAATATGCTTTTTCGTATACGACATTCAGCTTTGCAGCCTTATAATCATACTGTGTCTCAACAAATGTAAATCCGTTGATACGGGAAATAATCTGAGCAGCATCCTTACCAAGACCATTCAATATAACGCGAAGCGGCTTCTGACGTACCTTGTTTGCCTTCTCAGCGATACCGATTGCACCCTCTGCTGCTGCAAATGACTCATGACCTGCAAGGAAGCAGAAGCACTCTGTCTCCTCCTCAAGCAGCATCTTGCCAAGGTTACCATGTCCAAGACCTACCTTACGATGATCAGCAACAGAACCCGGAATACAGAAAGACTGAAGTCCCTCACCGATTGCAGCTGCTGCATCTGCCGCCTTTCTGCAACCCTTCTTAATTGCGATAGCAGCGCCTACTGTGTAAGCCCAGCATGCATTCTCAAAACAAATTGGCTGAATCTTCTTAACCTGATCATATACATCAAGTCCAGCGTCCTTTGTAATCTTCTCAGCTTCTTCAATAGAGCTGATACCATAGCTGTTTAATACAGCGTTAATCTGGTCAATTCTTCTTTCATATGATTCAAATAAAGCCATTTTCGTTTCTCCTTTCCACTTATTCCTGTCTCGGATCGATGATCTTCACTGCATCTGCAACACGGCCATACTGACCCTTTGCCTTCTCCCATGCTGTGTTCGGATCATCACCCTTCTTAATGAAATCAGTCATCTTTCCAAGAGAAACGAACTGATATCCAATTACCTCGTTATCAGCATCAAGTGCAATACCTGTTACATAGCCCTCAGCCATCTCAAGATAACGAACACCCTTCTCCTTTGTTGCATACATTGTACCAACCTGAGAACGAAGACCCTTACCAAGATCCTCAAGACCTGCACCGATTGCAAGACCATCATCTGAAAAGGCACTCTGTGTACGACCGTATACAATCTGAAGGAACAGCTCTCTCATAGCTGTGTTAATAGCATCACATACAAGGTCTGTATTCAATGCTTCCAAAATTGTCTTGCCCTGCAAAATCTCTGCTGCCATAGCTGCGGAGTGTGTCATACCGGAACAACCTATTGTTTCTACCAACGCCTCTTCAATTACGCCATTCTTAACGTTCAATGAAAGTTTACAAGCGCCCTGCTGTGGTGCGCACCAGCCCACACCATGTGTAAAACCTGAAATATCTTCAATCTTCTTTGAGTGTACCCACTTTCCTTCCTCAGGAATAGGAGCTGGCTCATGCTTTGCACCCTTTGCAACCGGGCACATGTTTTCAACTTCCTTCGTGTAAATCATTGTGAGACTCCTTTCAATATAAAAATTATAAAGAGATGTTTTTTTCCTGAAAAACACCATCAAATACATTTTCGCACAAAGAGTAAAATTCGTCTACATCTTTTTGTCATTTTTCATAGATTTTTATAACAAAGTTACAACAAATTTACTCTTTTGTCTTTCCGAGCTTCTTATCGGATTTTTTTTCTTCCTTCTTCTCCTCTTTAACGACAGAAGCCTCCTCATCATCCTTAATGACGGCGGAGCCTGCCTTTTCAATCTCTGCAATCGCATTTTTATGCATCGGAATACGACAATTCTTGTTATTTCCGAACTCAACGATTACGGTTGTATCATCGACAATATCAAGAATCGTTCCATAAAAGCCACCGGTTGTCATAATATTATCGCCCGGCTCCATCGCACTGTGAAGCTCCTCCATCTGCTTTTTCTGCTTCTTCTGTGGGCGGATGATTAAAAGATACATAAATCCGACCAAAATGACGATGTAAAACACCCAGAATAACCCACTTGGCTGACTTGGTGCCGCTGCCTGTCCATCTAAAAATGTTACCATGTTTTTAAAACCTCCTAATTGTTTTGAAAGCCTTCTAATTTACACCGCTTATATTCTGCAAAACGGTGTTCCTCGATTGCCTCCCGAATCTCCTTCATCATATTATTATAAAAGTACAAATTATGCAAGACACAAAATCGCATTCCGAGCATTTCCTTTGCTTTCAAAAGATGCCGAATATATGCACGGGAATAGGATTTGCACGCCGGACATCCACATCCCTCCTCAATCGGACGCTCGTCCAATTCATATTTCGCATTGAACAAACTGATCTTTCCTTGGTTCGTATATACATGTCCATGTCTTCCGTTTCGCGATGGATACACGCAGTCAAAAAAGTCAACGCCGCGTTCTACGGCCTCCAATATATTTGCCGGTGTCCCGACTCCCATCAGATACGTCGGCTTATTCTCCGGCAGGTACGGAATCGTTGACTCTAAAATGCGGTACATCTCCTCATGTGTTTCTCCGACTGCCAGTCCGCCGATCGCATATCCGTCCAGATCCATATCCACGATGCGTTTTGCCTGCTCAATACGGATATCCTCAAACACACCGCCCTGATTGATACCAAACAGCATCTGCTGTTTATTTATCGTATCTTCCATACTGTTTAGCCGTTTCATCTCTGCTTTACACCGTGCAAGCCAGCGTGTTGTCCGATCAACGGAAGGTTGAATATACGAGCGCTCAGCCGTAGCCGGCGGACATTCATCAAATGCCATCGCAATCGTGGACGCAAGATTTGACTGAATCTGCATGCTCTCCTCCGGTCCCATAAAAATAATCCGTCCATCCACATGCGAATGAAATGTAACCCCCTCCTCCTTTATCTTCCGGAGTCCTGCCAGCGAGAATACCTGAAATCCACCCGAATCGGTCAAAATCGGTCTATCCCAGACCATAAACTTATGCAAGCCTCCAAGCCTTTTCACAATTGTATCTCCCGGTCGCACATGCAGATGATACGTATTGGATAGCTGCACCTGCGTCCCGATCGTTTTTAAATCCTCCGTTGATACAGCTCCCTTGATAACGGCAGCCGTTCCGACATTCATAAAGACCGGAGTCTGAATCACGCCATGTGGAGTTGTAAACTCTCCACGCTTTGCACTTCCATCCTTCGTTATCAGCTTATAACTCATAAATATTTTCGCTCCTTGTGTTTTTTCCCTTCTCCCATTATAATAAACCCATGTAATTTGTCAAAACAAAAAAACGAGGTGATACCATGTTTCGTATATGGGGAAAGATAATGAAAAACAATCGTCTTGTAAAAGACTATACCGTCTGCATTGATGACCCGTCCATGACCCGGACAAAAAAGGTGTATGCTGCCCTTGACGAGCTGTGCTACACCTTTGATCTGGCAAAACCTGTATGGCTGAAATCCAATCAGGAAGATTTCATCCGCCATGCAAGAACACGATTTACACGGGATAATTTTATTGAATCCATTGATTTTGACTACTTGGATTTTCAAGTCATAGAGGAAGAATATTAATCCTTCCATATCAAAAGCTTATGCGCGTAAAAAAGTAAGTGCAAGAGCTTTCTCCCTTGCACTTACATCATATATCGAATCCTTATTGCATGATTCCTGTCCTTTATATCATAAGCGATTTACATTTCCTCCGGTTCCTCAGACTCGTTTATCTCCTCATAAGAAGCCTCTGTCTCTTCTTCATCATATGCTTCCCCACTCGGTTCTCCCTCATATGACTCTGTTGCTTCTGCGTATGCAGACTCCTCACTCTCAGATTCTAACTCAGCCCCATATGTATCAGCTGCCTCCGTGTATGCAGTCTCCTCACTCTCAGGTTGCTCTGTTGCCGATTCAGTCTCATACATACCTTCTGCTTCTGCATATGCAGCTGCTGACTCCGCATCCGATTCCGCACCGGCTTCCGTCTCTGACTCGTCCGAGAAATACGCGGAATAATCTGTATTATCTACTGCCGTTTCATCTGCCGGAATGGTCGTCTCCTCTAAAATCTGATTGATTTTATCCAGATCAGCGCCACGAAGACTTCCGATAATCTTTGCAATCTCATTCAATTCATCTATAACACCATTCAGCTCATCCAGATTTGTCTGGCATAAATCCGCCGATGATTGCGCGTTCGCTGCAATTTCCTCACTTGCCGCCTGCTGATTGGCAAGTCCGTCGATAATGGAGTTGTTCGATGCATCAAGGTTACAGGAAAGCTTATCAAGTTGCTTCATATCTCCGCTCAACTCATCTACCACACCTGCAATCGTCTGGAAGCTTCCATCTGCCGCCGCTATATATTTTGACTGTTCTGATACTGCATTTACACTGCGCCGCACCAAATCCGAAGTGTGATTGGCAAGCTCCGTCACACCCTTCAAAAGCTTTGTAATATTGTCGATGGAATTTCTTGTATCGTCAGCAAGCTTCCGGATCTCATCTGCCACGACCGCAAATCCGCGTCCCTGCTCTCCTGCACGGGCTGCCTCAATAGAAGCATTTAGGGCAAGCAGATTTGTCTGACTTGAAATCTGATATATAATCTGTGTGATCTCCTCAGCCGACTCAATCTTTTCACAAAGCTCAGCAGATACACGGGTAACGTCTTCATTTGCCACATTGATATCATCGGACTTGTCCTTCAGACTCTCAATAATCTCCAGACCTGACTGAACAGAATCAATGGCTCTCTGCGTAGACTGTACCGTATTGTCCTTCACATCAATCAGATTGTCAATGATATCCTGAATCTGCTGCGTCATCGTCGTGGAAACTTCCATGTTCTCAGCTGTATCCGTAATTCCCGTTGAAATTGCATTTACAGATTTTGTAACCTCCGAAGTCGCCGCCTGAAAGTTATCAAGCTTCGACTGAAGCAGTTCAATATGCGCATTGCCATTGTCAACAACCTTTACCATGTTCTCGGTAATCTCTTCCTGATAAGCAACGTGATACTCGATCTCCTGACGGTCTGTCTCCTGCTCACGCAGGGTTGTTTTACATGCCAGCTCCAAACCGATTCCGAAAATAGTTTCCAGAAGAAAAATCTCAACCCATGTTACAGATGCAACAAAGCCATAATTTGCTATCTGAATGATCGCCGGAATCAGAATTCCCAGCATTGCTACGATATTGGTTATCCGTATATGCGTCGCATCCATATACACCATACACATACCCATCGCAACAAAAATCGGAAGAGCATCCATTACGGATCTGGATACAAGCGCTGATACAGCGACCAGCACGGTACACAATGTAACAGAAGTAAATTTCATCAACTCGCTTCGGTCATTGATTAACTGGAACACAACATTTCCGATTGCAAACAAAACAAACAATACAAGTAACGGTACAAATCCTTTTTGTGACTTATGATTGATAATCAATACAACAATCTTTGCGATTGCAAATGCAACCATAGCCTTCATTGCCAAATCATTCTTTTTTGCCAAACGCGCTCCATTCATGTGCATACACCTCACGTCTTTCGTTTATTCTTTATCCGGCTCATGACACGTGTCACGAGTATCCTATACATTTTTGAAGTTATAGCTCATATGTATTTAAATTATAGCAAATCTATTCCCTAAAGTCCATATATAAATCTGCAAGAAATATATCGTCTGCCTCATCCCCTCTCCTTCTTGTCGGTTTCCCTTGTGCAAAAAGCAAAAAAATGTTATTTTATGAATATCGGACGACTATTTTTATATTTTGAAATTACCGAATTGACGTGAAAGAAGGAGACACTATGTTTCAGATTCAACATATCTCAAAATTATATGGGAAGCACGAAGTTCTGACGGATATTTCCTTTTCGGTTGCTCCGGGACAGTCCCTCGGAATCCTCGGTGTAAACGGCTCAGGAAAGTCAACCCTTCTTTCCTGCATTGCCAAAAAATACGCCGGCGATACAAGGCTTGGCTATGTACCACAGGAGAATCCCCTTTTTGACGAATTAAAACCGCTTGACAACCTGCGCATGTGGACCAAAAAACACAAAAATGAAATCATAGAGCGACTCTCCATGCCGCCACTGGATAAACTCGGAATCCCGAGCTTTATGGACGTTCCGGTCATGAATATGTCCGGCGGAATGAAAAAACGGCTTAGTCTTGCCTGCGCACTTCTTGACGCACCGCAGATTGTTCTTATGGATGAGCCGTTTGCGGCATTGGATCTGCCTGCAAAGCAGGATGCCCTGCAATTTATGAAATATTACTTAAGTCTTGGCAACTCCTTTATCGTTGCCTCCCACGAGGAAGCAGTATTTCAATTTTGTCACAAGGTTTACCTGTTGAAAAACGGCAGCTTAATCGATACATCTGAGATATCCGGAGCAGACACAAACTATATTGACCTGTTACGCAACGAAAAGGATAAATAATGTCAGCAACTAACATTTTTTACAATTTTATACGAACCGGTCTGAAACGGCTCACACATTATATTCCGCATATTCTGATATCGGTCATTTTGCTGTTATCTCTGACCGGAGCTGCCGGCATCTATATAACAAAGCATTTATATGCACAAAAATCCTTTCAGGCAGTGCAAATCGGCTACTATCTTCCTGACGATGATAATCGAAGCTGGAATGAACTCGGAATCAGCATGCTTCAGGAACTCGAGGGCATGAAAGAAACCGTCAGTTTAACACAGGTTTCTACTATCGACGAAGGATACGCCATGCTACAAAGAAGAGATATTCTCTATCTGATTATTGTTCCCGAACAATTTTTTTCAGGCATCATGGACAGCACCAACCTTCCGCTTGAAATCATCCTGCATGACAATACATCCATTGCTTCCTATATTACGAATGAGCTTTTTATGTCTTATGCCTCCCTGCTCGGCATTGCACAGGCCGGGATTTACAGCGCGCTCGACACAACAAGAGCACATGAATATACAACCGAACAGGTACATCAGGTATCTGACAAAACAAATATGGTCTTTCTCGACCGGGTCATGAATAAGCCAAACTATACAAATAAAACGGATGTATTGAAGACCGGCGCAATCTCAATCGAGCATCAGTATCTTGCCCTTGCCGTTATATTGAGCCTCTGTTTCATGGCATTCCTTTTGATTCCGTGCCTACAGGGCATAGGGAAAGGTGTGCGTGAATGTATAAAGCTTTATCACTTGAATATGTTTCACATTCTGCTTTCCAATGTGATATCCTCACTTGCGGCCCTTTTTATTGCGTATATTCCATGCTTTGTTGCAGTGTCCGTCTATACCGGACATGCGAACCGGCTTTCATTTATTAAAATTTTACCTGTACTGCTGTTGCTTGCCGTTTTTATCGCCGGAATCGCAACCTTTACAAAACACGCATTTTCCGCAAACATGTTCTTACTGTTTGCTGTCCTGCTGTTTGCATATTGCGGCGGTGGTCTGCTTCCGAATGCCATGCTGCCAAAGGCAGTGTTACAAGTCAGCACATACCTTCCGGGAAAATATATTTTACAGCTCATGAATTATGCATTGTTTCTATGATTGGAGTATACTATGAACCGTTTTCTTGCATCTGAAAAAAGAATACTGCGCAAACGGCTTTACCTGTTTCTCCTTTGTCTGCTTTTCCTTCTCACAGTCATCTATAAGCTTCTACCGGAAAAAAGCAGAACGACCGATATCAAGGTTGCCATAGCCTTAGAGGATGACTGTGAATATGCAGCATCCTTAAAGCAAACGCTTGAAACAGCTTCCTCCCTGTATCATTTTTATTATGTGGAAGCGTCCGAGGATGCCATGACAGATGTACAATCCGGCTTTGCCGAATGTGGTTTTATCGTACCGGAGGGCTTCTTCTCAGCTTACATTAACGGAACCGGCGACGTGAAGATCTCCATGCTCGAAACCCCTTCCACAACACTTTCTGCACCGATTTGCGAGACTTTATTTCATTATATATTTAAGATTTGCTCCCCGCAGATTTTAATAGATTGTGTTGGAGATTCCGCCCTGAACGAAGAATTAAAAGAACGTATGGATGCTTATGTAAATGGAGATACGATTTTTCAGATGACATCACTCACACAGGGAAGCTATGACTTTGAAACAATCCGCTATCACATGGAGCTTCCGGTTTATGAATTTGCTTGTCTGCTTCTTCTGTTTTCCGGATTATTCGGACTGATGCTCTTTATCCGTGACCGTGAACGAGGCATCTACATCGCCCTGAAGAGTACCGAGCAGCTTGGCATCGAATGCTCCGTCCTGCTTGCAGCGATTCTTCCGGCATTTACAATCGGTCTGCTTGCAACTCTTATCGTCTACAAAACAGCAAAGCTTGCCGCCCTGCTGACAGTTACTGCAATCGCGTTTTTCCTTCCTGTTTTGCTATCCCTATTCATCCGGAAAAGCACGACGGTCGCGAAGCTGCTACCGATTCTACTGTTTGTTGCTATTCTGTATTTTTTCATTGGATATATACTTTAGAGTATATAAGATATAGAAGCATCATAAAGAAAGGACGAGATTATCCGAAAATCTCGTCCTTTCTTTCAATATCCGCACGGGCACCGGTTCCCTCGGTAATCTCCTTCAAAATGCGGTCACTGCATCCGACCGGGAGCTCCGCAAGAAACAATACATCATCTGCAAACACCGTGTCTGATATATGAATTTCATTTGTATTTAATATATACTGTACCTTCCCCATATCCGTGTAATTCGTTCGAATCTCCACGGGAATCAGTCTCTGCATCAGCTTTGTCGTGCAATTTTCAAGTGCTGCCTTTGTCGCCTGTGTGTACGCTCGTACAAGCCCGCCCGTACCAAGCAGCGTTCCTCCGAAATACCGCGTCACAACGATGCACAAATTATGAATACCGGAATTTTGAATTATTTCAAGCATCGGCTTACCGGCTGTACCCTGAGGCTCTCCATCATCTGAAAATCGGAGCGTCGGCATCTCATCTCCAACCGAAAACGCAAAGCAGTTATGACGTGCGTCATAATGCTTTTTCCGAATGCGCTCAATAAAGGCGTATGCTTCCTCCTCCGTTTCCACAGGTGCAATCTGTCCGATAAAACGAGACTTTTTCTCGACGATTTCGCCTTCTCCGCCCGATATCAATTTAATGTAGCTATCCATACGAAGCCTTTCTATTTATTATCCAACAGTTTTTTAAGCTCGCTCATAAAGGTATCCGCATCCTTAAACTCACGATATACCGATGCAAAACGAACATATGCCACCTGGTCAAGCTCGCGAATCTGATCCATCACAATCTCACCGATTTTTTTACTTTCGATTTCCCGGACCTCCATGTTGAAGATACGATTCTCAATTTCATCCACGCAGGCTTCAATCTGGTCCACGGAAACCGGTCTTTTATGGCAGGACCGCACAACACCGGATTCAATCTTTGCACGGTCGTAAGTTTCACGATTTTTATCCTTCTTAATTACAATCAAAGGAATCGTCTCCACCTTTTCATATGTAGTAAAACGCTTTCCACACTCATCACATTGTCTTCTTCTGCGAATTGCCTCATTATCATCCGCTGGTCTGGAATCAATTACTCTTGTATTATCGTCTCCGCAAAAAGGACACTTCATATACTACCTCCCATGTACTTTTAACAATTTTTCTTACAAGACTTACCGCATCCGTCACAATCTTTTGTTTGGATTTTTCTGACATCACACGCATCAATATCAACCAGAATAATGTCCGGTCCGATGCGCACAATATTGCAAAACCGAATATAAAACTCCGTACAGGAACCAAAGCAGGAAAACAATTTGCCCGGTCCCGGAACAATGATTGCCAAAATCTTACCGGTCTCACAGTCAAATTCGATATCTGCCACGAAACCAAGTCGTCGGCAATCCTTACAATTGATAACCTCTTTTTGTTTTAACTCTAAAAAGCGCATAGCAATCCTTCGCTTTTTAGATTAGTATATGCAAAATTTTATCTACGGTCCCCCATAAAGAACAAGGTCATAGTTCCCGGACCGGAATGTGCCCCGATTGTAGGGCTTACCTCACTCATAAAAATCTTCTTTGGATGATACTTTTCCTCCACAATCTTTGCAACGTAATCGGCATCCTCCTGACAGTCTGCATGGCAGATAACAACTGCCTCCTGCTTGTCCGCATAGCTTCCGACACATTTATCCATCTCTGCAATCAACTGATTCAGAGACTTCTTACGTCCCCTTACCTTGGTTTCTGCAACCAGATTTCCGGCATCATCCACATGGAGAACCGGTTTTAACTGAATCATACCACCAATAACCGCAGCTGTCTTTGAGATTCTTCCGCCTCTTTGCAGATAGACGAGATCCTCCACTGTAAATTTGTGAACGACATGCAGCTTTGCAGCTTCTAACGCCTCCATATTTTCCTTTGCCGACATACCCTTTTTCTTATTCTCGACAGCAAGATAAAGCAAAAGTCCCTGACCGCCGCATGCACAGAGAGAATCAAACACACAAATATCCGCATCCGGATATTTTTCCTGCATATCCTCCCGGCATATATAAGCGTTATTGATTGTACTGCTGATACCGGATGATAAACACATAAACAGGATGTCTTTTCCTGCGGAAAGTGCTGCTTCAAAGCGTTCCTCAATATCATTGATATTCGGTGCTGCTGTTTTTGTACGCTCTCCCGCACGCATACGCTCATAAAACTCTTTGTTGGATATCGTCTTTATCTTTCCGTCGTACACATCATCCCCGATTTCAAAACTGATAGGGATAACGTCTACTCCGTTTTCCTCTGTATAGCCTTTTGGCATATCATTTGTTGAATCCGTTATAATTACATAATCTCTTCCCATATTTCCTCACCCTTATTTTATAATCTTAACCGGACACTTCTCCTTACAGGTACCACATCCTGTACATTTATCATAATCAACCTTTGCCAAATGATCCTGTACGGTAATGGCAGATGCCGGACAATTCTTCTGACAGATTCCGCATCCGATACAGCCTGCGCTACAAACAGCCTTTACATCCTTTCCGAATTCCTTCGAATTACATTCTACAATCGCACCAGCCGTATCCGGAACCATCTCGATAATATGTCTCGGACATGCAAGCACACACTGTCCACATGATTTACACTTTTCTTTATCTACAACTGCAACTCCGTCTACGATTGTGATTGCACCAAACTGGCATGCCTTTTGACATGAGCCGTATCCAAGGCATCCGAAGCTGCATCCCTTTGGTCCGCCTCCCGGTGCATTTGCTGCAATCCGGCAATCTGCCGGTCCGACATAGTCATAGGCATCCTTTGCCTTCTCACAGCTTCCGGCACATTTCACGTGCGCCACCAGCTTCACTGCATTGACTTCGCCACCGACAATCTCCGCGATTTTTTTTGCCGCTGTCTCTCCACCGACCGGGCAGGAATCTGCCTTTGCATCACCTTTTGCGATTGCGGCAGCCAGACCGTCACACCCGGGATAACCACAGGCTCCACAGTTATTGCCGGGCAATGCTTCCCGCACCTTCACTTCCGTCTCATTGACCTTTACCTTAAACTTTTCGCTTGCAATTCCAAGAAGTATGCCTGACAAAATACCGACTACTCCGACTACGATTGCAGCATATACAATTGACATTCCCATCGACTCGCCCTCCTTTACTAGATTAACCCGTTCAATCCAAGGAAAGCAATCGCCATCAGGCCTGCCGTAATCAAAACAATCGGCGCACCCTTAAAGCTTTCCGGCACATCATTTTTCTCGATTTTTTCCCGAATACCCGCCATAATGATAATCGCAATGGCAAATCCGACAGCGGAAAACAATCCGTTGACGATGGACTCCCCGATATTGAGATCATCCTGTATGTTTTGCAGTGCAATACCGAGCACGGCACAGTTTGTTGTAATAAGCGGAAGATAAACACCAAGCGCTTCATATAAGGACGGCACCATCTTCTTTAAAAACATCTCTACGAACTGTACAAGTGCTGCAATTACAAGGATAAACACAATTGTGTTTAAATATGCAAGCGAGAGCGGTTCCAATACAAAATAATAGATAACGCTCGTCACTGCCGAGGCAATCGTCATGACAAATATGACTGCGCCTCCCATGCCTGCCGCCGTACTTACCTTTTTCGATACTCCCAAAAACGGGCAGATACCCATAAACTGACTCAGGATAACATTGTTTACAAGGGCAGCGGAAATAGCTAACAAAATAATATTCATCTTCTACTCCTCCTTTCCCTTGCCGGCACAGGCAGCGTTTGCACAGTTTGCACAATCCGCAAGTCTGCAAAGCTCTGCCTTTTCTCCGGTCTTCTTTGCTTTTTTAATCCTTCTGTGATTGATAAATGCAATAATAAACGCAAGTACCAAAAATGCTCCCGGCGCCGATACAAATATACTGATTGGCTGGAACAGTCCCTGATCGGAAAGCATATGAAATACCGTTTCGCTCGTGTGGCTCTCGGCAAAGGCTTCAACGGCATCTACAAAGCTAAAGCCAAAGATGCTGCCTGCTCCGAGTATCTCACGAATAATACCGATTGTCGTAAGTCCGACCGTAAATCCGAGTCCCATTCCAATACCATCAAATACGGATGGCAATACAGGATTTTTGGATGCATAGCTTTCTGCGCGTCCAAGGATAATACAGTTTACAACAATCAGTGGAATAAAAATACCCAGACTCGCATTGAGGGACGGAATATATGCCTGTAATAAAAACTGCACAATCGTCACAAACGATGCTATGATTACAATGTAGGACGGAATCCGCACCTTATCCGGTATAAACTTTCGGAGCAGCGATATCACAAGGTTACTCATTGTCAATATGACCATCGTAGTAAGACCCATGCCAAGTCCGTTAATGGCAGATGTTGTGACTGCAAGTGTCGGACACATACCGAGCATCTGGACGAAGGTAGGATTTTCCGTGATAATTCCGTTTTTTAAACGTTCTTTTATTTTTCCCATTTTACTGTCCTCCTGCCGCTAACAATCGAATCGTACGAAGTGCCGCATTGATGGCGTTGGTTACAGCCGATGTTGTAATCGTTGCACCCGATAAAGCATCAATCTCACTATCCTTCGTAGATCCGGTCTTCGTGTATGTAAAGTTGTTGACCGGCTTGTCTATAAACTGTGACAAAAACTCTTCGCTGTCTGCCTCCATGCCAAGACCTGCCGTTTCATTCAGCTCAAGGAACTTAATATCTGTGATCCGAAACTCTGCGTTGACACCGACAACCAGCTGGATATCTCCGCCATATCCCGCCGACGAGGTAACAAGCACCACATATCCGACCAATTCATTTGTCTCATCATTGCCGCCAACACTGATTTCGTCAATCGATACATTTTCAAATCCGTATGTTACCAAGAAATCATTTACGATGGACATATCCGCATCTACAACCGCAATACGGGTTGCCTCCGGAAGCACCTCCCTGTAGGCATCCTGTTTTGCCTGTTCCTCTGCCTGTGCAATCGGATCCTTCGTCACGTTGTACACGGTTCCAAGCGCCACACCCATCACAAGTGTTATAACGAATATCGCTGCAATCGCAATCACGATGCTCTTAATATCCATTTTATCCTTTTTCGCTTTTTCGGGCTCTTTCTCATCCTGTTTTTCAGTCTCTGTTCCAGCCTGCTTTTTCTCAAGCTTTTTCTGTCTTGCCTCTTCCTTCGCCTGCTTTTTATCAAGCTCTGCGCCCTCGCCAAAGGCCTTTGGCACAGTGATGCGCTCAATCAATGGCACAAGCAGATTCATGATAATAATGGAATAAGACACACCCTCTGTACTGCTGCCGAAAATACGAAGCGCAAACGTCAATAGTCCAAGACCGATTGCATATATGATCTTTCCCTTTGATGTAATCGGGCTTGTCACATAATCGGTTGCCATAAACCATGCGCCAAGCATCAGACCGCCTCCGCACAGATGCGCTGCCGTATAGATTGCAACCTTATAATCATGTGTAGCCGCATAAATTGCAATGCAGACTGCAAAGGTTCCGATATAAATAAGCGGAATCTTCGGACTAATCACTCTCTTGCAGACAAGATAGATTGCTCCGATTAAAAGCGCTACTACAGACGTCTCACCGATAGTTCCTGCCGTATATCCGAGGAACATGTTCCGCAGGTCAACGGTTCCGTTAAGCTTTAATGTAAGAAGCGGGGTTGCAGTTGCGACACCGTCATATACAAACGCCGTCATATATCTGGAGAATGCCAAGAGCAAAAAGCAACGCGCTGCAAGAGCCGGGTTCATGAAGTTTTGTCCAAGTCCTCCAAATAATTGCTTTACAACGATAATTGCAAATGCAGATCCCAGAATCGCCATCCAGATCGGAAGCTTCGGAGGCAGATTCAATGCGAGCAGCAGTCCGGTTACAACCGCCGAGAAATCACTGACCGTTACCTTCTTGCCCATACATTTTTGATATAGCGCCTCAAAGCCGACACAGCTTCCGATACAGACCGCAACCAAAAGTGCAGCATACCATCCGAATATATATAATCCAAATGCAGTTGCAGGTACCAAAGCAATCACAACATCAAACATAATATCCGATGTCGTCGCGCTGCTTCTGACATGCGGTGAAGCAGAAACCTTCAACTTCAAGCTCTGATTTTCCTGTTCCACGTTTCCCACCTCCTATTTCTTTCGACTCGCAAGTATATTTTTTCTTGTTCCGGCAATCGTCTGCGTCAAATGCCGTTTTGCAGGACAGACATACGAGCAGCAGCCACATTCACAACATTCCATGCCGTTCAATTTTTCAAATTCCTCCAGATTGCCCTGATTGGCAGCCATCGCAAGCTTGTTCGGCATAACCCGTCCCGGACATACCTCCACACATCTGCCGCAGCGGATGCAATTCGATGGCTCATACTCCGAAACCTCATCCTTTGTCATACACAAAATAGCGGAGGAGGATTTCGTAATCGGAATATCCAGACTATAAATTGCCTTGCCCATCATCGGTCCGCCGGCAATTATTTTTTCCGGATCCTGTTTAAACCCGCCTGCTGCCTCCACCAGCTCTGCAAAGTTCGTTCCCGTCCGCACCAGGAAATTGCATGGATTTTCAATCGCATCACCTGTCACGGTAACAAGCCTCTGAATCAGCGGTTTTCCCTCGCGCACAGCTTCACGAATCGAATAGACAGTATCTACATTATGTACGATACAGCCTGCATCTGCCGGAAGCATCTTCGAGTTAATGTATCTGCCGGTATTTGCATAAATGAGCTGACGTTCCGCACCCTCCGGATATTTAGTCTTCATCTTGTTGACCTTGATATCCGGATCATCGCCCAGCTTCTCCCGCAACACCTGAATTGCCTTCGGCTTGTTATCCTCAATCGCAATAATTCCCTTCGCCTTCGGGAATATTGCAAGTGCAATCCGAAGTCCCTCTATCACCTTATCCGCCTCATCAAGCAGGCGGCGGTAATCCGAGGTCAGATACGGCTCACACTCCGATGCGTTTACAATGATATAATCAATTTCATCCGCATTTTTCGGAGATAATTTTACATTCGTCGGGAATCCGGCACCACCCATACCGACAACCCCGGCAGCCTTGATTGCTTCGAGTATCTCATCCTTTGTGAGCTCTGATAACGGTTTGTCATTCTTCTTATATTCAATTGTTTCAAACTGATTATCATTTTCGATGACAATCGAATTCACTTTAGAACCGGATGCGGTAAGTCTTGGCTCTACTGCCTTTACCGTTCCGGACACAGAAGCATGAATATTTGCAGAAACAAATCCACCAGCCTCCCCAATCAGCTGTCCAACCAATACCCGATCTCCCTTTTTCACGACCGGTTTTGCAGGAGCACCGATATGCTGGCTCAGTGGATACACCATATCTCCCTTCGGGAGGTATTCAATTACAGCCTTATCCATCGTAAGCTCTTTGCCTTCGAACGGATGAATGCCACCTTTAAAAGTTAGTTTCATCGTACTGACCCCACTTATAAAATATTTGAATCTATTTTAATACAATAGCGGAATTTTTACAATAAACTATATTGATTTTCACATATTTTTAAGATGAAAATGAATATTTTTTAAGATAAAAACAGACATCATACCGATTGCGACTCCTGCCGCCGTACCGGTTATCGTAAGAACTGCCATATAATAGAATATCCTGATATTTTCCATAGAAATTACCGCAACAAGAATCTGACCGAGGTTATGTGCAACGGCACCTGCAACGCTGACTCCCGTCACGGAAAACACCTTACATTTTTTCAGAAGCATCATGACTAAAATACTACAGCACGCGCCCGCAAGGCTGTAGAGCAAAACAGCGAAATTACCAAACAACACACTGGATAACACGATTCTGCCGACACTGATTACAACCGTATCACGAAGTCCCAGTCGAAACAACGCCACGATTGTAACAAGATTGGCAAGTCCTAGCTTGACACCCGGCACCGCTATAGAAATTGGGATCAGACTTTCCAGATAAGAAAGCAGCATGGCAAGTGCTATCAAAATTCCACATAGCGCGATTCTACGGTTGGAATGTAGTTTTGGTTGTTTTGGACCCGCTGTTTTTTTCTCTTTCATGTCTCCGTTCATCCCTGTAAATATCACTCTTTAATTTCCACGACCAGCTTATGCGGCAGACAGATAATCGTTTCCCCCGTCTCTTCAATCGGCTTATGGTCTACACAAATATGATCCGGGCAATCCGCACTTTCAACGCGGGCATTCCCATCTCTAATGACTATCGTATTCGTTCCCGCATCCTGTGTCAAGGTATAGTTTGTATCTTCATCAAGCGGAAGCTTTTTTACGGATGCACCATCCACCATAATATCTGCATAGGCTCCGGGCGACCGAAAGTGATTCATCAGATAAAGCCCTGCACCCGCTAACAGTAAAAGCACGGCAATCAACACAATATCCGCCTTCGTTATTCCGCGTTTTTTTTCATTTTCGGTCATATCCTTTTACCTCACACTTTACCGAATCGCATCCTTCATGCTCTTCACATAATCATATACCGGCTGCTCCGCATTCCGTCCGTACTGTGCGATTAGTTTTACAATTGCGCTTCCGACGATAACTCCATCTGCACACTGCGCCATCTTTGCCGCCTGCTCCAGTGTTGAAATCCCGAAACCGATCGCACACGGAATATCTTTTGTTTTCTTTACCAGTTCCACCATTTCTCCTACATTCGTCGTAATCTTCGTCCTTGTGCCGGTTACTCCCAGCGATGATACACAGTACACAAAGCCGTTTGCTTCCTTTGCAATCGTACTGATTCTGTCATGGGATGTCGGAGCAATCAAAGATATCAAATCAAGACCATACTGCTTACAAATCGGATCAAATTCATCCTTTTCCTCATACGGAATATCCGGCAATATCAGTCCGTCAATCCCAACCGTCCTGCATCTTGCAATAAAGTCTTCTGAGCCGTAGGAAAATACAACATTTGCGTATGTCATGAACACCATCGGCACCTTTACCTTCTTACGCAGCCTTTCCACAAGTGCAAATACCTTATCCGTCGTAACCTGATCCGGTCCTTTAAGCGCACGGATATTTGCCTCCTGAATAACCGGACCCTCTGCCGTCGGGTCTGAGAACGGAATACCAAGCTCAATCAAATCAGCTCCGGCGCGTTCCATGGCATATACAAGCTTCTCCGTCGTCTCCAAATCCGGATCCCCACATGTAATAAATGGGATAAATGCCTTTCCACTTTCAAATGCTTTTCTTATGTTACTCATGAAGATCCTCCCCTCTGTACCTCGCAATCGCGGCAACATCCTTATCGCCCCGTCCCGAAATATTGATTACCATAATCTGATCCTTGTCCATCTGCGGCGCCAGCTTCATCGCATGTGCGACTGCATGTGCGCTCTCAATCGCCGGTATGACGCCCTCAATCCTCGACAGATATTCAAATGCTTCCACAGCTTCATCATCTGTAACTGCAACATACTCCGCTCTGCCAATATCATGCAGATATGCATGCTCCGGTCCGATACCCGGATAATCAAGTCCCGCTGATATCGAATATACAGGCGCAATCTGTCCAAAGTCATCCTGACAAAAATAGGATTTCATGCCATGAAAAATTCCAAGTCTTCCTGTATTGATTGTTGCCGCCGTCTCATATGTATCAATCCCGCGTCCGGCTGCCTCACAGCCAATCAACCGGACATTCTTATCCTCGATAAAATGATAAAATGCACCCATCGCATTCGAGCCGCCGCCCACACACGCAAGTACGGCATCCGGCAAACGCCCCTCCTTCTCCATAAGCTGTTGTTTTATCTCCCGGCTGATAACAGACTGAAAATCCCGAACAATTGTCGGAAACGGATATGGTCCCATGACGGAGCCAAGCACATAATGCGTATCCTCGATTCGGCTTGTCCACTCACGGAATGTCTCCGACACTGCATCCTTCAGAGTCGCCGTACCGCTTTCCACCGGATGTACCTTCGCACCGAGCAGACGCATACGATATACATTTAACGCCTGACGGATCGTGTCTTCCTTTCCCATAAATATCTCACATTCCATACCCATCATAGCCGCAACCGTCGCTGTTGCCACACCATGCTGCCCGGCACCGGTCTCCGCGATCACACGGGTCTTACCCATCCTCTTTGCAAGCAGCATCTGCCCGATTACATTGTTTATCTTATGGGAGCCTGTATGATTTAAGTCCTCACGTTTCAGATAAATCTTTGCGCCTCCGAGATCCCGGCTCATGCGCTCCGCATAGTAAAGCCGGCTCGGTCTTCCGGCGTATTCATTATACATCTCGGTAAGCTCCCGGTTAAATTCCGGATCATCCTTATACTTTCTATAGGTTTCTTCCAATTCATTTACGGCATTCATGATTGTTTCCGGTACATACTGTCCTCCATGAATTCCAAAACGTCCTTTTGACATCTTTCTGCCTCCTCGTAATAATCCTAGGTATTATGTTTCGCAATACCAATCTATATTCTATATATTGTTTCTTATCAATCTCACTGCACTTAATATTTTGTCACGGTCCTTATATCCATCCATTTCAATCCCGCTGCTGATATCAAGTCCAAAGCTTGTCTGTTTCATCGCTTCCGGTAAATTTGCGATCGTAAGTCCTCCTGCCAGAAAATACGGCTTTCCGAATACAGTTCCGTCCTCCTTCGCATCTTTTCCGAGCGCTCTCGCATCTGCAATTACATTCCAGTCAAATACTTCGCCGGTTCCACCGAGCAAGCCCCTTCGGTATGTGTCAAGCAATAAGTATTCGACACCCAATCCGGCTGCCATCCGAATCTGCGATACCGACTGCACCCTCACCGCCTTAATCAACGGCTTCCTGCTGACAGCCCGAAGCTTTTCTATATATGCTGCATCCTCGTTTCCATGCAGCTGCGCCATATCTATAATGCCGCTTTCAAGTAATTCTCCGACATACATTGCGTCTGCATCCACAAATACGCCAACTGCCTGAATATCCGGATGCAGTATCCTTCGAAAATGCTCTGCATCCTCTACAGATATCCTTCTTCTTGTATCTGCGAACACAAACCCGACATAATCCGGTGAGGCTTCATTTGCATATTGTATGTCACATTCACGCATCATACCACATAATTTTATTTTTTGCATTTTATTTGTCATATACCACCCCGAAGCATAGCAAGCGCTGCCTTTTTGTCCGCACTTCTCATCAGCGTTTCTCCGATTAAAACCGCATCCGTTCCGTTTGCCACAAGCTTTTCGATATCTTCATGCGTCCGAATACCGCTCTCAGAGACAAATGCGACATCTTCCGGCACCATATTCCGGTATCTTGCAGAATTGTTGATATCGACCTGAAAAGTTTTTAAATCCCGATTGTTTACGCCGATAATGCTTGCATTTGCACGAAGCGCCATCTCTATCTCATGCTCATCATGTGTCTCTACCAATGCAGAAAGCCCAAGCCCTGTTGCAATCGCCTGATACTCACTCAACTCTGCCTGCGAAAGAATCGAGCAGATTAAAAGTACAGCAGACGCCCCAAGCAGCTTTGCCTGATAGAGCATATATGCATCTACCGTAAAATCCTTTCGAAGCACAGGTATTGTAATGTCATCCGCTATCTCCTGCAAATACCGATCACTTCCAAGAAAGTAATACGGCTCCGTGAGACAGGAAATCGCATCGGCACCTGCCTTTTCATACTCCTGTGCAATCTGCAAATACGGGAAATGCTCTGCTATCACGCCCTTAGACGGAGACGCTTTCTTCACCTCACATATAAAGGATATTCCCTGCGATTTTAATGCCCGGTAAAACGGAAGCTGCTTCGGATTCTCTGCTGCACCTCCCGTAGCAAGTGCTTCCGCCTCCCTGCGCACTCTTTCAAACGGCTGCAATCTTTTTTCTGCCGCAATCCGTTCCCGTGTCCTCTTTGCAATCTCATCTACTATCATATATCATTCTCCATCCGGCTTTTTCAATGTCTGCATGCCGCAACAAATTCCTCAAGCTTTGCAATTGCTTTTCCGCTGTCTATCGCTTCCCGTGCTTCCCTGATTCCTTCTTCCATGCTCACACCCTTCACAACATGGATTGCTGCCCCGGCATTAATCAGTACGGCATCCCGTTTTGCGCCCTGTTCCTTCCCGCTTAAAATGTCTTTCATGATTACCACATTTTCTTCCGGAACTCCACCGAGCAATTCTTCTTTTTTGTAACGCGGGAATCCAAACTGCTCCGGCGTAATCTCGTATCTTGTAATCTCACCATCCTTCAGCTCACAGACAAGTGTACCGTCGCTCATAGAAATTTCATCCAGACAATCCTTTCCATATACGACCATAGCGCCCTTTAAGCCAAGCGCCTTGAGTGCATTTGCGACCGGTTCTAACAGGGCTTCATCATATACGCCCAGCAGCTCATGTGTATTATCCGCCGGATTTGTCAACGGACCGAGGATATTAAAGACGGTCGGCACACCGATTGCTTTTCTGACCGGACCGACATAGCGCATGGCCGGATGGTATTTCTGTGCAAACAGGAAGCACATATTTGTCTTTTGTAAAACCTGCGCATTCTGCTCCGGCTCAAGCATCAGATTGATACCAAGTGCCTCCAGGCAATCCGCTGTTCCACACTTGCTGGAGGCTGCACGATTGCCATGCTTTGCAACTGCCACACCTGCCGCCGCCGTGACAAAGGAAGCCGTTGTGGATATGTTAAATGTGTTAGAACGGTCTCCTCCTGTACCAACAATATCAATCACATCCCTGCCCCCACGGTCAAGCTTCGTTGCAAAGCTGCGCATTCCTTCCGCACAGGCTGATATCTCTTCCACATTCTCACCCTTCATGTGAAGCGATACAAGAAATGCTGCTTCCTGCGCCGGTTCCGCTTCTCCACTCATAATCTCATTCATAACCGCAAGTACTTCGTCTCTTTCCAAATCATTTCCACTCATTGTCTTACTGATAGCTTCTTTAATCATGTGTTTTCCCTCCTTAAATTTAAATACTTAAAAATCTCTCAACAATCTCTTTTCCTTTTGGTGTAAGTATGGATTCCGGATGAAATTGCACTCCGTAAATCGCATAATCTCTATGTTCAACCGCCATAATCTCACCATCCTCTGCTCTTGCAATAACCTTTAAGCAGGCGGGGAGAACCGCTTCCTCCGCCGCAAGCGAATGATATCTGGCCGCCTCAATCTTTTTATCCATCCCTACAAACAGACGGCTGCCTGTATCCAAATCCACAATGGACATCTTCCCATGCATAAGCTGCCTTGCATGCCAAATCGTTCCTCCGAATGTTTCACAGATTGCCTGATGTCCCAGACATACGCCAAGCATCGGTATTTTACCTTGAAAATAATCAATCACCTGCTCACAGACACCGGCATCCCCCGGACGCCCGGGACCGGGAGATAAAATGATGTGAGTCGGCGCAAGCGCCGCAATTTCAGGAACAGTCATTTCATCATTTCGAATAACTTTTATATCCGGATTAATCGTACCGATTAATTGATACAGGTTATAAGAAAAACTGTCGTAATTATCAATCAACAATATCATAATGCTTCCTCCATTATAGAACATCCTGCGAAATCTCAATTGCCTGCATAACCGCCTTCGCCTTGTTGATGCATTCCTGATATTCATTTTCCGGCACGCTGTCTGCCACAATACCTGCACCACTTCTGACAAATACCTTGCCGTTTTTCTTAAATGCAATTCTAATAGCGATACATGTGTCAAGATTGCCTGTAAAATCAAGATATCCGATAGCGCCTCCATAGATGCCCCGCTTGTTATTTTCGAGCTCATTGATAATCTCACAGGCGCGAATCTTCGGAGCACCAGACAAGGTTCCTGCCGGCAGGATTGCATCCACAGCATCTGTCACCGAGCAATCCTCACGCAATCTTCCACGCACAGTCGAGCCGATATGCATTACATGTGAATACCGCTCAATACTCATGTATTTTTCTACCTCAACACTTCCGAATTTACTGATTTTCCCAATATCATTTCTTCCAAGATCTACAAGCATATTATGTTCGGAACGCTCTTTTTCGTCTTCCAGAAGCTCCCGCTCATTTTTCATATCTTCCTCTTTATCCTTTCCCCTCGGTCGCGTGCCGGCAAGCGGAAAGGTATGAAGTACACCATCTTCCAATTTGACCAATGTCTCCGGCGATGCGCCTGCAACCTCAATATCATCTCCACTGAAATAAAACATATACGGCGATGGATTGATGGTTCGGAGCACCCGGTAGGTATCAAACAGGCTTCCTTCAAAATCAGCTTCGAGTCTGTTCGAAAGTACGACCTGAAAAATATCCCCCTCGTAAATATACTGTTTCGCTTTCTCAACCATCCTGCAAAAAGCTTCTTTGTCAAACAGGCTTCGATATTCCGATGTCATGTGCGCGGGTTCAATATCCGCCTCTTCGCCATATTTAATCAAATCAATAATTTCGGATATTTCTTCAGCAGCTCTTCTGTAATTTTCCGACAGATGATCTGTCTTTGCATTTACGATAATCAGCATTTTCTGCTTCAAATTATCAAATGCAATCACCTTATCAAACAGCATGAGGTCCACATCATTAAACCGTTCCTGATCTTCTGCATCCAAATTCAGCTTTGGTTCGCTGTATTTAATATAATCATATGCAAAATATCCGACTAAGCCACCTGTAAAGGTAGGAAAACCTTCTAGCTTAGGACTTCTATACTGTGCAAGAATCTCCTTGATACAGATTTCCGGATGCTTCACAATCTCATCCCTCAGCACTGTACCGTTCTCATCCGTCACTTTTAAATGTCCGTTCATACAGGTCACACACAGCTTCGGTTTATATCCAAGAAATGTGTATCTCCCCCAATTTTCCTGATTTTCTACGCTTTCAAGCATATAGCAATGCTCACTTGCTTTTTTCAGAAGCTTCAACACCTGTATCGGTGTCCGAACATCCGAAAATATCTCCCTGCATACCGGAATCACTTTATAGTCATCCGCAAAACTTAACGCTTCTTCCAATGTTGGTTTCATCATTTTCCTGCCTCCTTTTATCTGTCTTTCATACCTATCGTGCAAATAAAAAAGTCCTTGACAAAATATACTTTTGTCAAGGACGGATTATCCGCGGTGCCACCTTGTTTCATAAGAGAATAACCCCTTATGCTCTTACGGAAATACAATCATATCTCCTGCAACTAACGTATGCGAACGTCATAGAATACTCAGAGAAGCCTCTCCTTTAACTATGCCCTCCGTGGTCCATTTGCTACACTGCGTTCGACCCGGTTCTCAGCATCCCGGATTCTCTGTACGTGCACGATATAACGTTATCTCCACATCATAGGTTTGTGTACCCTATTCAATTAATTTAGCGTAAGTTTAAACCAATCGCAATAAATTGTCAATTATTTTTTTCATATACTGCCCAAATTTATTTTGCCATTGTTTTCAGCTCCTCCACGAGCTGTATATCCTCCGGCTTTACCTTCATATTCGTACAAAGTGATTTTCCATCCGCCGTTGTCACTGTAATCTCGATAACCGAATCGACACCGATCGATTCCGACGCCGCCTTAAAAAATGCCGGCACCTTCGGGTGATTCGCCGTAAATCCGTTTAACAAGCCTTTTATCTTCATGAAATTCATCGGGTTCATATTTGTACTCCTTTATCTTTCTTTTTCCTTTGCCCAGTCAAATGCATAGCGGACTGCCCTTTTCCATCCGGAAAGCCGAAGCTCCCGCTCCTGCTCCTCCATATCCGGCACAAATATTTTATCCACCTCTGCATTACGCTTTATGGCTTCCGTATCCTTCCAATATCCAACCGCAAGTCCGGCAAGATACGCTGCCCCGAGTGCTGTTGACTCCACGCACGCCGGTCTTCGGACCGGTACACCGATGGTATCCGCCTGTACCTGCATCAGATAATTGTTGGCACTTGCTCCACCGTCAACATTCAAGGATTGCAAAGTAATACCGGAATCCTGCTGCATCGCTTCCAGAACATCCGATACCTGATATGCAATCGAATCAAGCGTCGCCCGTACAATGTGGCACTTATTCACACCTCTTGTAAGTCCCACTATCGTCCCCCTCGCATAAGAGTCCCAATAAGGCGCACCAAGTCCGGTAAACGCCGGTATGACATAACATCCTGCGGTATCCTCCACCTTATTCGCCAACTGCTCACTCTCTGCCGCATCCTTTATAAATTCCAGCTCATCGCGCAGCCATTGCACCGCCGCGCCCGCAACAAAAATAGAGCCCTCCAGTGCATAATATACCTTTCCATCTATTCCCCAGCCGATTGTTGTAACCAGTCCATGCTTTGAAAATATCGGTGTCTCTCCGGTATTCATGAGCAGGAAACAGCCTGTTCCATATGTATTTTTTACGTCTCCGGCACAAAAACAATTTTGTCCGAACAAGGCTGCCTGCTGGTCGCCTGCCGCCCCGGTAATCGCAATCGGACCGCCTAAAAGCGTCGGCAGGGCATAACCGTAAATCTCACTGTTTGACCGGACCTCCGGAAGCATAGCCCTCGGTATATCCAGCAATTTTAAAATATCATCGTCCCATGTCAATGTATTAATATTAAACAGCATCGTGCGGGATGCATTCGAGTAATCTGTCACATGGACCTTACCGCCGGTCAATTTCCAGATGAGCCAGGTTTCCACAGTTCCGAATAATAATTCTCCTTTTTCTGCCCTTTCCCTTGCATGCTCCACATGATCCAGAATCCATTTCAGCTTTGTGGCAGAAAAATAAGGGTCTAGAATCAAGCCTGTTTTCTTACGTATTCCCTCCGGCACAGACACCTTTGTTCCATCTTCATATGCCATCTCCTGATGATTCAATTCCGCGCAGAAATCCGCTGTGCGCCTGCACTGCCACACAATTGCATGATAGATTGGTTTTCCGGTTTCCTTTTCCCACACAATCGTTGTTTCTCTCTGATTCGTAATACCGATTGCCGCAATATCCTCCGCGGAAGCATCGATTTTCGACATTGCCTCAACCGCCACACCAAGCTGTGTCGACCAAATTTCATTTGCATCATGCTCCACCCAGCCGGGCTTTGGAAAAATCTGTGTAAATTCCTTCTGCGCCATGCTTACGATTTTCCCTTTATCATTGAACAATATACACCGGTTGCTCGTCGTACCGGCATCTAATGCCATAATATATTTTTGCTTCATGTCATCCCCCTGTTATTGTGATTGAAAGATTCTTTGATATCCGTAATGAAGCTCCATTCCCGTTGCTGCCGTTTCATCCTTTTCATCGACTCGGCTCTGCCGTTCTCCGATCTGCCTTGTATCACGCATACGATTTTCACAGTTTACATTTCCACAATTTATACAAATACCTTGGCAGTTCTGGCTCGGATTCTCCGACAAAATTGCAAAAAAGACAACGCTTTTCGACGGAAGCAGTACCCCGTATTCATTGGCACGGATATCCTGTTCCTGCTTTTCCCCCTGGTGATTTCTTCCGTAGATCTCATCCACAATCTCCCCCATACATGTAAGAGGCAGTTCCTCCCCGATAAACACATAGCGCTGCACATACCGACGATGGAACCTTGGATAGCTGCGGTTAAATTCCGCATACATAAAGAGAAGCAGCTCATTTGCCAAACACTCTACCATATAGCTTTCCGCAAGCTCATCTTCCTGCTCATAATACTGCTGGAGACGGTCAACACCATCGCCGAGCGTCATGGCAACCATTGCACATTGATTGTTGTCAATCAATGGATTGCCACGCATACGGCTGTTGATACGATATACGGCATACGGTGTCATATAACGTCTCACATTCTCATAAACCTGAAGCAACAATTCCCTGTCATTGACTGAAAAATGGTACTTTACCATAACTCCTTCAATAAAGTACTCTGTATTATCCTGTTCCACTGACATTCTGACCTTCATGAAAATTCTCCCGGTTATTCTTTTATAAAATCGTATATATCATGATATACCCATTTTTTCCTTTTTTCATTCAGGATTTCATGTCGCATGTCCTTATACATCGCTCCG
>CAZLZH010000022.1:26537-35778 GCA_964563955.1 uncultured Bacteroides sp.
GTGTACATTTTTGTAACCAAGCGTCTTCAGGAAATGTATTGTTTTTCCAAAATTACTTGGATTCACAGCACACGGATCCTCCTTGCCAGAGAAAAATTTAATCGGCAAATCAGGGTTCTTCATCTCCCAGCCGCCAGCACTATAGGTTTCCTGCATTAAATGTAATAAATTGATATAGCCGTCAACCGTAAATGTGAAATTACAATACCTGTCGTCATTATAAGCATCTACTACTTTCCGGTCGGAGCAAATCCACGCATGCATGCACTTTTCCTTTTTAAACCGCCGCTCATAAACCGAATTCACCATCAAAAAATCCGCGATATGAGAATGCTTCCTTCTGCCTTTTACCGCACCTATGATTTTCAAAAGCTGATTGCCCACCCCGACAAACCTTCGCATGGAAGGACTTCCGATAAGAACCAGCTTATCTATTTCATCATCATATTTTTTCAAATAGCACCGTGCAACGAGTGAACCCATGCTGTGTCCGAGCAAAATATACGGAATCCCCTCCGCATACGGTTTAATAAGCTCGGTTACCTGATGCGCATCCTCGACCAGACCTTCATAGCCTGCATCATAAAAATAACCAAGATCCGCATCGCTGATTATACTTTTTCCATGTCCGCGATGATCATGGATGACACACAGATATCCCCGCTCCGCGAGAAATTTCATAAAATCGTAGTAACGCTCCTTGTACTCACACATACCATGCACAAGCTGAACAACCCCGACAGGTTTCCCTTCCGGAGCTACAATCATTCCGCTGATTTCCAATTTGTCTGCATTTGAATGAAACTTAAATTCTTTATACTTTACCGCCATCTTTTTTCACCCCCTGTTTTTTACATATATCCGCCAAACAGCACTTATCACAATATGGCGCTGTCCTTGCTGTACACACCTGCCTGCCATGATACACAAGCCGATGGCAAAAATCGCTTCCTTCCTCCGCCGGTACGAGCTTCCAAAGTGCCATCTCCACCTTCTTCGGCTCCTTTTCTCCATCGACAAGTCCCATACGGTTTACAAGCCGAATACAATGTGTATCCGTAACGATTGC
This sequence comes from uncultured Bacteroides sp., assembly GCA_964563955.1. Classification (GTDB taxonomy): domain Bacteria; phylum Bacillota; class Clostridia; order Lachnospirales; family Lachnospiraceae; genus Coprococcus_C. The sequence continues at coordinate 27,607 of CAZLZH010000022.1, forward strand.
CGGTTTTCCGAACACATCCCCCATAATCAAATTTGCGCTTTTTCTGCCGACTCCGGGCAGCGAAAGCAATGCATCAAAATCATCCGGCACCTTATCCCGATATTTTTCATGCAGAACCCTCATACAGGCACAAATATCCCGTGCCTTACTTCTTCCGAGTCCACATGGACGTACTATCGCCTCGACCTCCTCCGGTGCTGCCTCGGCAAGCGACTGTACAGAAGGATACCTTGCATATAAATCCTGTACAACTACATTGACTCTTGCATCCGTACACTGTGCCGCAAGCCGTACTTCCACAAGCAGCTTCCACGCCTCATCATACTCAAGCGTACATGAGGCATCCGGATACTCCTTACGCAACCGTTCTATAATCAATTCTGTTCTTTGTTTTTTTGTCATATGTCTTAATTTTCTCCATAATATATGTTTTTTTATCATACCAAAATTACGGCAAAAATAAAACTGAATTTTCATAAAAAAAAAGAAAAAGCAAAAGCGGTCAACTTGGGGATAGTTGACCGCCAGCTGCGTTAACAAATAACGCGAAGGAGAAATGTGTGTCTTGTGACACTAATATGAATCTTGGGGGGATTCTATATATATCAAAAGCACTCGCATGCTTTGATACCAAATTTAAGACTTCGTTTATCTTTTGTCGATTCGTATCTAAACGAGTTCTCATTTGTTGAAATGTATCTTTCGAAGTCTATGTTTGTATAATACTGAATTTTTTTGTATCTTTATATCAAAATTATGTCTTTTTTTATATTTTTATGCTATACTATTTTGAAAAATAAAAATTATTTACCTACAGGTCTGAATCAGGGCTGCGGAGGGCATTATGAATATTGAAAAAAACATCTATAAAGGGCTGTTTGAACAGCATCAGGAGCAAACACGCCACTTAGACTACGAAAAAGAATTTGGTCTTTACACGGCCATTGCGCGCGGTGACATGGAAGAAGTGAAACGTCTGCACAAGCAATATGAAACATACAAGGGATATACAACCGGTGAAGATAAAAACGGAATTTTGTCGATGGATCCCCTTCAGAACAAAAAATACCACTTTGTGATCTTAGCTGCCATGATCAGCCGTTTTTGTGCACAATACGGATTACCACGGGAAATAGCATACAGCATGAGTGATATCTATATTCAGCAAATGGATGTATGCGCAACGATATCCGCTATCGAAAAATTACAGACAGAAATGATTATCGACTATACGAAATCCATGCAGAAAAACCGAAGCAAATCCATCAGCTCCAAGCAGATCGTCAAATGTGTAGAATATATCCACGCAAATCTGCAACAGGATTTAAAGCTTGATGGCATTGCCGATTATCTTGGCATGACACCAACCTACTTATCCCGGCTATTCAAAAAGGAGATGGGCGAATCCATCTCCTCCTACATCAAGACAAAACGTCTGGAAAATGCCGCTAATCTGCTTCAATACACGAACTATTCTATCTCCGAAATATCGGAATACATGAACTTTTCATCGCAAAGCCATTTTACATCTTCTTTCCAAAAATTATATAACATAACGCCAAAGCGTTATCGCGACATCCATACGATAGAAGAGACACCGGATTGATGAAATCCGGTGTTTCAGTTTTTCTTCTGCGCTGTGATTTCCTCCACACGCTGTTCAAGATACATCCAGCGTTCCATCTTTTCAGAAAGAAGATTATTGAGCCGTTCCTGTTCTTCATAAAGCTTTTGCAGCTCCATAGAATTGCTGGCATTCTTTTCAATTTCCGCTTTCAGCTTCTCAATCTGTGCCTCAATTTCAGCTATATCCGTTTCAATCGTCTCGTATTCACGTTGTTCTTTATATGACAGCTTAAGCGGTTTTTCTTTTGGTTTTTCATTTTTTACTGTTTCTTCTCTGCCTCCTTTTACATCGCCTTTTTCTCCTGCTTTCACTGCCGGTTGTTCCGCATATTGCATCCGAATCTCATAATCTGTGTAACCGCCCTCGCTCTGCAGGAGATGTCCATCCTCACGAAATGCAAAAATACGGCGCACAACCCTATCCAGATAGTATCGGTCATGGCTGACAACAACGACGATTCCCTGAAAATGGTCAAGATAATCTTCCAATATCGTAAGCGTGGTAATGTCCAGATCATTTGTCGGTTCATCAAGAATCAAGATATTCGGCGCAGACATCAGCACCCTGCAAAGATACAGTCTTCTGCGTTCCCCGCCGGAGAGCTTTCCGATCTTTCCATACTGATCCTCCCCGCAAAATAAAAATCGTTCCAACAGCCTTGCCGCAGAGATCTTTCCATCCTCCGTATCCACATATTCTGCCACATCCTTAATGTAATCAATCACCCGCTGTTCCGGATCCATGTCCTGTCCCAGTACGATCTCCTGCGCAAAATAACCGATTTTCACGGTGGAGCCAATTACAACCATTCCCTTGTCCGCAGGCAATATCCCTTGCATAATCTTTAATAGCGTACTTTTTCCGCACCCGTTTTGTCCGACAATTCCGATTCGGTCACCCCGCAGAAAATGATATGTAAAATCAGTTATAATTCTTTTTTCGCCAAAATTCTTCTCAATATGATCCAGTTCGATGGTCGTCTTTCCAAGTCTGGACGCCACAGAACCGATTTCCACCTGCGCATCCCTGACAGGTGCCTCCCGCTTTTTCAGCTCCTCATAGCGTTCCAGACGCGCCTTTTGCTTTGTCGAACGCGCACGCGCACCGCGCTGTACCCACGCAAGCTCCACCCGTAGGATCGACTGCCGTTTCCGCTCCTGTGCATCCATGATATCCTCCCGCAGCGTTTTCGCTTCCAGATATCCGGAATAATTTGTCTCATACGAATAGATCTGTCCCTTATCCACCTCGATAATCCGGTTTGCAACACTGTCCAGAAAATAGCGGTCATGGGTAATCATGATGATGGCGCCCTTGTATCTTTGCAGTTCCCCCTCCAGCCAGGATGACATGGCGTGATCGAGATGGTTTGTCGGCTCATCGAGCAGCAGAATATCAGCCTTAGAAAGCAATACCGCCACCAGTGCGAGCCGCTTTTTCTGTCCTCCGGACAAATGTCCGCACAGCTCATCAAAATCCGTGATACCGAGCTTCGTCAGCATGGACTTTGCTTCACTTTCCACCGTCCAATGATTTTCCGGCGTACATAAATTCTTCACGACCGCATGCAAAACCGTCTCATCATCCGCAAAGACAGGCGTTTGCTGCAAATAACAGACTGTATAATGATTTGCAAGAACCACCTTCCCGCTATCTGCCTTCTCGATTCCGGCAATGATTTTCAGAAGCGTTGATTTTCCGGTTCCGTTGATGCCGATAATCCCCGCCTTTTCTCCATCCTGCAAAAAGAAGGAAGCCCTGTCAAAAAGCTTCCTTTCCCCATATGCCTTTGTAATTTCATCTACTGTTACAATATTCATACTTTCACTCCACATGGCTCCTTGTCTATAGGTAGCGCCCCCTCGCTTTGCTCGGCGGCAGTTCCTCGGAGCCATCCTAAATGTGTCGTTTCACTCCACATGGCTCCTCGTCTCGTCTGTAGGTAACATTAGGAGCTTCCAGCTCAAATCTATCAGCTCCTGTTTTCCGCTTGAGTTTTCAATCTGTATCGTACCAATGCGAGCTTCCTCCCGAAGCAAGCCCTGTTCCTGCAATCGTCTTTTCAGCTCCTTCGATGTTCCGAAGCTTCCGTCTATCAATCGGATATCCCGCTCTCCAAGAAAATGGCGCAGCTCCTTTTTCAAAAACGGATAATGCGTACATCCGAGTACAATCGATTCCGTATTTTCTGTCAAAACGCTGCCCAGCTTATCGGCGAAATAATCGTCAAGCTCCTGCCCGTTTAAATCCCCATGCTCCACAAACTCCATCAACCCGTCACACTGTACCGGTATAATCTCCGCCTGCCCCTCATAGAGTCCCAGCAGATGATGAAACTTTTCCTGTTTCAGCGTCATCGGTGTCGCCATCACCAAAATTCTTCCACCTCTGCTTGCCATGACAGCGGGCTTGATTGCCGGTTCTATCCCAACGATTGCAAGCTCCGGATATGTAAGCCTAAGCTGTCTGACCGCCGCGCTGGTAGCTGTGTTGCAGGCAACCGCCAATCCCTTAATACCGCGGTCAAGCAGTTTCTCCACCACCGCAAACGTAAGCCGTTTGATTTCCTCAGGCGGCTTCACGCCATATGGCGCGTGCAGGGAATCCCCATAATAGATAAAGTCCTCCGCTGGCATCAGCTTGATTGCCTTTTGCAGAACGCTAAGTCCTCCCAATCCGGAATCCATAAACCCAATCGGAAGCTGTATTTTTTCTTGTCTCGTATATATCTGTGCCATGCTGCAAACCTTCTTGTAAAATATAAAATACATGTATTCATGCTCGGTCAAACATAATTACATGTATTTTATCATATCTATGCCCGTTTTGCATATAGTGAGTTGCGAATGAATGCATCTGTTGGGGAACGCCGTATGCCTCCGCATAATGGGAGAGGGTAATTATCTTGCAAGATCGATGGTTCGAATCCGATCTCGAACCGGAAGTATAAAGGCTGGGGATACTGACAGCTCATCTATTCCCATCCGCAAAAATGTCTCCGTCAGGCTGACATCAGCGCCCAGCTCCCCGCAGATTCCAACCCAGCAGTTTTCCTTGTGTGCATGTTCCACCACCATCTGAATCATGCGCAAAACAGCCTCATGATGTGCATCATATATGTCATCCAGCATCGGATTCTGGCGGTCGATTGCCAGCGTATACTGCGTCAGGTCATTCGTACCGATGCTGAAAAAATCCACTTCCCGTGCAAGCCTGTCACTGATCATAACAGCCGCCGGTGTCTCTATCATCACGCCCTGTTCCACCTCGCCGTACGGAATCCCCTGCGCATCAAGCTCCGCTTTTACTTCCTCCACAATCTGACGGATTCTTCGAACCTCGTCCACGGAAATAATCATCGGATACATGATTGCAATACATCCATAATAGCTCGCCCGATAGATTGCGCGAAGCTGCACCTTGAAAATATCCGGCTGATTCAAGCAGATACGAATCGCGCGATATCCCATTGCCGGATTTTCCTCCCTTGCAAGATTGAAATAATCCACCTGTTTATCCGCGCCGATATCCAGTGTCCGGATTATCACCTGTTTTCCTGCCATATTTTCCGCAACCGTTTTATATGCCTGAAACTGCTCCTCCTCCGTCGGAAATGTCGCGCTTTGAAGATACAGGAATTCACTTCGAAACAAGCCAATCCCTCCGGCATCATTTTGTATAGCCATTGCAACATCTGACACAGAACCAATGTTGGCATATAGCTTGATCTTCGTTCCGTCAAGCGTCACATTTTCCTTTCCCTTTAACTCCTGAAGCAGCCGTTTTTTCTCTTGATTTTCCCGCTGTTTTTCTTCATATTCTTCCAAAAGGGTACTCTCCGGTTCGATATAGACAATTCCATTATATCCATCTACAATTGCCCTTTTTCCGTCCACATCCGCATCAAAGGCAACGCCTGTCAGTGCTGGAATATTCATCGTTCTGGCAAGAATCGCCGTATGAGAATTCGTAGAGCCATGCCGTGTTACAAATGCCAATACCTTTGATTTATCAAGCTGTACAGTCTCACTTGGCGCTAAGTCATCTGCAAAAATGACAACCGGTTCTTCCCCGTGCATCTCAACTTCCGATCCGCCCTGCAAAATGGCGATGACACGATTCGATATATCCTTGACATCTGCTGCCCTTGCCCTCATGTAATCGTCATCCATTGCCGCAAACATTTCCGAGAAATTATCGGCGGTTGCCGCCACGGCATATTCCGCATTGATGCTCTGGTGTTCAATCATGTGCGTAATTGCTTCCACATAATCCAAATCCTCAAGCATCATCTGATGTACATCAAAAATCATGGCATTTACCTCACCAACTTCAACCAATGCCTTTTCATAAAGGGCTGCAAGCTGGTCTTTTGCCGTCTTCCTTGCCTGTTCGAAGCGCTTAATCTCTGCTGCCGTGTCCGTAATCTTCATGCGTTTTACGGGATTGTCCTCTTTCTTGTAAATATGAACCCTGCCGATTGCAATACCGCCAAATACAGTTTTTCCGTCTAATTTTTTCATAGCACTATAAATTATCCTTTATAAACTGTTCGAGCTGCTCTATGGCTGCATCCTCATATTCGCCCGTTGCTTTGATGATAATTTCATCTCCCTGCTTTGCGCCGAGACTCATCACGCCCATAATCCGTTTTGCATCCACTTCCTTGCCATCCTTGGCAATTTTTATATCACACGGAAATGTTGCAGCCAGCTTTACAAGCGCGCCCGCAGGTCTTGCATGAATTCCCTGTGCGTCTTTTAAATTATATCGAAACTCTTTCATGTCATATCTCCTTCCATACGGTTCTATTTGAATCACATAAAAACAGTATGGTCTTTTTATGAAAGAATTATCCAGTTATATCAGGGTTGATAAAGCAAAGAAATATTAATGAAAGTATGAAAAGTTTATATTATAACTCCAACAAATTACACAAATTCCAAACCAATCCTCAAGGCATTGATTGAAACAAATTTACCATCAAGATACGCGTAATTCATCAATATTTCATCATCAATATCAAAATCTATCACTGATTTTAATAGATGACGGTCAATATCCAGCACTCCCCTTAATTCATAAGCATATGAATTGTCTTTTTTGATTGCAGAATATTCCTCATCAACTATTTCATGAATTTCCAGATCATCATACAAAGAAACAACAACACTACATGCATCCCTCTTATTTTATAACATATTTTTCCCAACCATTTTCTCGTATTTCTTCCTCATCGGCATCACATATACGTCCGTATTTTTCAGGATAATTGCATGTGCCCCGACCTATGTTTGCAGGATTATCCCATTCACATTCACACTCCCGACAATAACAGAATAAAATGTTTGTTCGAACTTCCTTCACTATTTCCACCCATCCCTGATTACATACAGGGCACCATTTTACTTTATTTTCATACATATTATTCACCTGCAAGACATTCCACTGTGTATTTATACCATTGCAATATCTATGAATCTACCATAGCATTGCATAATTTCTTCTATATCTCTTTCCACAATTTTCCCCTCTCCATTTATGTAATATCGTATCCCAAAAATATTTATTCAAAACTCAAGTCCTGATAAATCTATATCTTCTCTATTGGGAATAGTCCACTCATTTTTCTTTATATGTTCCATAAAGCTTGCATCTAACACTACATGATAAAATTTAACATAATACAATAAGTCCGAGGGCCAAACCCAAATTCCATCGGTTAAAATTTCTAAATTTCCAATTATACCTTTAGATTCATCTAAAACATCTGAAACCAATGCCGCCGTTACGCAAAGAACAACGCCCTTATCCAAATATTCTACTATTTTATTTTCATTCTCAGATGGAGTATTTCGAACAGCTTTTTTTAAAGACATTCCAACTTTGTCTCCATGCTTCAGCTCCTGAAAAAAGCCAACTCTATTAAGTTTCATCCGAAATTTCTCCTTCCATGTTCTTCCCTTTTTTTAATACTCGTCTTTAATCCTTTTTTCATTTCTCCCGCAAGCAATTAGCTTTTGTAAACAAATATCCACTCAATAGGTGCTGTCAATTCTTCCCAATCATCTACATCTTCCAACTCAAAGCAAATACCTTCTATACCAGATATTAAATACACATCCCCATCAGTTTCATACTGTCCAAACTTTGCCATCACGTCCGTCAATTTACTTCCAATACAAATAGATTTATAATCGCCTGCAAAGCCCTTTGTAACTCCAATTTGCTCTAACCTTCCATTAACGTCAAACCATAATTTAAAATTATCAAAGGTATATATGCAAAAGCCATCCCCTCTTTCCCATACTGTATAACCTTCATCTAATTTCGGAATTATATCTTCTTTCTTTGATCCAATCAAAAAATCACCAATTTTTACTCCCGGCTTTATTGCACCACAAGTAAGTTTCATATTATTGTATCCCTTCTATGCTTATAAAAAGTTACTACTTCTTCATACTTTTTCATCCATGCTACTACCTTACGGAATCACAATATCCTTTCTTGTTCCTTTTGTTCCATTTATTAAACTTTCAAGAAAC
>CAZLZH010000023.1:0-35016 GCA_964563955.1 uncultured Bacteroides sp.
GCTAAGTGAATTGTACACATATTTTCATGGCAGAAAAAATTGGGTAACCATTGAACTTAATTCCGAACGTGATCTGTTACAAAGTCTTGCAGCAAAATTATACGAGGTAAAGGGTATTAGAGAGGAGTTTGTTAAGGCAAGGATTGATTTATCGGCATTTGGGATTGGAGTTTCGGTAAAAAATGCGTTTCAGTATAATGATATTGAAAGCGCAATCTGTAAAATGCTGGATGAACTTAAGAAAAAAAAGAAAAGGTTGTTAATAACAATTGATGAAGCAACAAACACAAAAAATATGAGAGTTTTTGCCAGTGCATTTCAGATATTTGTAAGACAGGATTATCCTATCTTTTTGTTGATGACAGGATTGTATGAAAATATAAATGAATTACAAAATGAAAAATCATTAACATTTCTATACAGAGCGCCGAAGCTTAGACTTGGGTTGTTGGATAAGGATGCTGTTTGTGAAAAATATAAAAATATATTTTCATTGGAAACTGAAAAGGCAATGGAGATGGCAAATCTAACGAAGGGGTATCCGTTTGCTTTTCAAGTGCTTGGCTATTTGTATTGGAACGAGCCTGATATTAAGAGTATACGGAGTTCCTACAAGGCGTATTTATATGAATTGGTATATGAAAAGATTTGGTCTGAATTATCCAAGAAGGATAAAATGGTTTGTAATGGTATAGCGAATTCAGAAGACGGAAGAATAAAAGATATACGTGAGAGACTTAAGCTTACTACGAATGAATTCAATCCGTATAGAGACCGGCTGATAAAAAAAGAAGTAATTACCGGAGATGATTATGGATTTGTGTCGTTTGTATTACCCCTTTTTGATGAATTTGTAAAATCAAGATGATTAGCAAGGAATCCTTATCTGAATCCTAAATATAGTATCCTCGGCATCGGCAGATATCATAAAGCCAAGCTTGTCGGCAAGGCATTTTGAGATATACAGACCAAGACCGGTGCCTTCACTGTGTCTTGCTGCTTCCCGGTAAAACGCTTCAAATACACGTGTGATATCAAAATCATCAGATGTCTTCATATCGTTTGCCATCGTGATGAAGATGCCGCTGTCTGACTGCACAAGAGAAAAATGCAGCCTGGTTATGGCATATTTTTTTGCATTTGAAAAAAGATTCTCGATGATTCTGGATAGAAGCTGTGCATTTGAATCGATGATGATGTCCTTTTCGGGTATCTGAAAATCTGCGTCCAGCTTTCGCTCCTGAATCCACTCGTATTGTCCCATAATAAGCTCTGACAGAAGATTGGTCAGATGTACTTCCTCAATGGAAACCGGTTCCGTGTTCGCCTCGATTGCGGATATTTCAAAAAAGGTATCTGAGAGCTCTTTCAGATAATTTGTTTTTTCAATGGCAATCTGCATGTATTCTGCATTTTTATCATCGAGCTGTCCGCTTTTATCAATCATCTGCATATAGCCCTTTGCAGCGGTAAGCGGGGTTCGAAAATCATGGGAGATTCCGGCGATGACCTGTTTTAGCTGCCGTCTGTCGTGCTCAAGATTCATTGTCTGCTGCTTAATCAGGTCTGTATATTCATTTAAGGCGTCTGCAAGTGCGACAACATCCTTGTCAAAGTAGTCAACGGTCACCGGCTGGCTCATATCAGCAGCCTTCCGCTCGACAAGACGTACCGTAAAGCTTCGAAGCTGCTTTTTGTATTGGAGAATGCGCACAAAAAGGACTGCTGCTACAAGGAGCAACAGTCCACACACAATTATGAAAATGAGGGTTTGATTTTTTATCATGTTATGCAAACTTCTTCTTTTTAAATCCGATATAAGATAAGATATACCAAAATATTACTTCGATTACAAGTCCCAAGATGGCTTCCGCAAATATGTAATCCGGAATTTTGTCGAGGGAGAGGGAAAATAATTGATTGGTAACAAACCAACCGCCCATCTTTTGTACGGTTGACGGGACAGCATCCTCAAATGCAATCTCCATCCATATCATTATAACCTCTTCTAACATGGCAAATCGGAGAAACGCAAGGACGATGCCGACAGCATGGCGGGTAGCGGTAACAGCAAGAACGCCAACCATGGTTACATGCAGTAATACAATAAACAGTAACAGGACGCGAAGCGGTATTTGCTCTAAGCTGCCTTTTCCGTTTATAATTCCGAGCACTCCAAGCAGAAGGCTGAAGACGCATGTAACAGTTAGGGATACAAGAGGTACAATCACAAACAGCTTACTGTTTATAATGCGGGAGGTTTTGTTGCCTGCCATTACCTCATACATGGCGGTTTTGTTTACAAATGGTATGCCGGTAAAGGCTGCGGCCAATGCCGAACAAAACAGCGGAATAAATACACATGCCTGTTCGTTGAAGGCAAATATATAGGAGGAGGCAGTTGCACTTCCATCCGGCATATCATCCAAAAATGGAATCGCAAGTACGACGATTGTGATAAAGAATAACCATTTCATGATACCGGATGATTTTCTGGCGCGGTACCATTCTGCTTTCATAAGTCTGTTCATATCTATTTACCTCCTTTTCTAAATAATGATTTTGACGGCTTCGCATCGGCATCCTGCTTCGCTATGGAAACCTTGGAGAGATAGTACTGCTCAAGATTTTCACCTTCGAGATTCAGCTTCGTGAGTGTAAGACCATTATCGGTAATCGTTTTTGAGATATTGCTGATATTTTCTAACTGCTCATAGATGCGGATTTCATTTCCTTCCATGACCTTGTATTCAGTTATGCCGAGCTTTTGCTCTATAACGGTTGCAAGCTGCTCAGTTTTATCTGCATCTACGGAGACGGACAGGAAGTTACGGCATCTCTGGTTTAAATCCTCCTTCGAAAGACTTTCTATGAGTTGTCCGTGGTCAATAATCGCAAAGTCCGTACAAAGCTCTGACAGCTCGGAGAGCAGATGACTGGAGATGAGAATCGTGATACCGTTTTCGTGGCAGAGCGTTCTCAGCATATTTCGTATTTCAACAATTCCCTCCGGGTCAAGACCATTTACCGGTTCGTCCAAAATCATGATTTCCGGACTTGGAAGAAGCGCCATGCCGATGCCAAGCCGCTGCCGCATACCGAGTGAAAAAAGCTTTGCTTTCTTGTCCCCGGTTTTGTCAAGACCGACAAATTCCAGAATTTCTGTTATCCGTTCTTTTTTTGCAATTCCGCGCATATAGCGAATGTATTCCATGTTCTGTCTGGCGGTCATACTGCCGTCTATGTAAGGTGCCTCAATCATAAAGCTTGCCCGGTTGCGACTCTTTTCGAGATTTTTTTCACTTCCGAACATTGCAATGCTGCCGGCTGATGGCATACACGTTCCGCCTATCATCTTCATGATGGTTGTTTTGCCGGCACCATTTGGTCCAATCAGACCGTAGATATGCCCTTTTTCGATGGAAAGACTGAAATTGTTTACGACCTTTGTATCGCCGTATATTTTTGTCAGTCCGTTTAGCTGTAAAATTGTTTCCATACGCGTTCCCCTTCCCTTGAACATCCGCTCATGCGAAATTTCTTTTGTTGTATTCATTATAAAATGCCATGATAAAGAAAAGGTTAAACAAAAGGTTAAGAAAAAGTTAATTTTTGAGCTTATAGCCCATGCCCCAAATGGTTTCGATGTATTCGTCGGGATCGTGTTTTTTGATTTTGTTCCGGAGATTGCTCACATGTACCTTCAGCGTGTTGTCCTCGGCATAATATGGTTCGTTCCAGACGCTTTCGAATAGATTCGCTTTTGAATAGAGCTTGTTTGGATTTTTTAACAGAAGCTCCAGAATGCTGTATTCCTTGCTCGTAAGGTCGAGCTTTTGATTGCTTACGGTCACGGTTTTGGAATTGCAGTCGAGTACCATGTTCTTAAATGTATAGGTGGAAAGCTCCGAGGATGTATGCTGTCCGGAGCGTCGGAGAACTGCTTCAATCCGCACGGCAACCTCATCTAAATCAAATGGTTTTGTAATATAATCATCCGCGCCAAGCCGGATAACGTCAATTTTCGTCTGTACCGTGTCTTTGGCGGACAGTATGATGACGGGGAGCTTTGAAAATTCGCGCAGTTTTTTTAAAACCATGTCGCCGCTTTGATAGGGGAGCATAAGATCCAGGAGAACAAGGTCAAGATTTTCATGTGACCGAATAGAGGAAAGACCTGTCATGCCGTTTTGTTCCGATAAGACATCATGACCGAGGCTTGTCAGATAATCGCAGACAAGTGCATTTATTTCTTTATCGTCTTCAATAAGCAAAATCTTTGCCATAGTTTTTCTCCCCTTTCGTTACCAGATGTGATATTATTATATCAAATTTGTCGGTTTAAAAAAAGAAAAACTATTGACAAGCGGATGTTTCAAATATAATAAGCAGGAGGCATATAGTATGGGTCAGATCAAAGAGAGCGTATTGGAGTTGATAGGAGGTACACCGCTTCTTCGGGCGAGTCGGTATGCAAAAAGTGCAGAAGTCGAACATGCAACGATTCTTGCAAAGCTGGAGTACTTAAATCCGGCAGGCTCCGTAAAGGACAGAACTGCACTGGCGATGATTGAGGATGCGGAGAAGAAGGGAATCTTGAAGCCGGGAGCTACGATTATTGAGCCGACAAGCGGCAATACCGGTATTGGTCTTGCTGTTGTTGCGGCGGCCAAGGGATATCGTGCGATTTTGACGCTTCCGGAGACGATGAGTGTGGAGCGCAGAAAACTTTTGAAGGCATATGGAGCGGAGCTTGTACTGACAGACGGGGCAAAGGGCATGTCGGGTGCGATTGCAAAGGCTGAGGAGTTAAAAAATGAGATTGAGGGTGCAGTCATTTTGGGTCAGTTCGTAAATCCTGCAAATTCAGCGATTCACAGGGCAACGACCGGACCGGAAATCTGGGAACAGACGGACGGGAAGATCGATATCTTTGTAGCAGGTGTCGGAACAGGCGGAACGCTTACCGGCGTTGGCGAATATTTAAAACAGCAGAATCCAAACGTGAAAATTGTCGCAGTCGAGCCGGCGGAAAGTCCGGTTCTCTCTAAGGGAATATCGGGAGCGCATCAGATTCAGGGTATTGGAGCCGGATTTGTACCAGAGGTCTTGAATACAGATGTGTATGATGAGGTTCTTCCAATCGAAAACGAGGACGCATTTTCGGAGGGAAGAGCGTTTGCAGAGAGCGAAGGTATTTTGGTCGGCATTTCATCCGGTGCGGCGTTAAAGGCGGCGGCGATACTTGCAAAACGACCGGAGAATGCCGGAAAAACAATCGTTGCATTGCTTCCGGATTCAGGAGACAGATATTTGTCAACTCCATTGTTCAGCGATCATTAAAATCATGCAAAGGAAGGAGGACGCTTTGGTATGCGTGATGCATATTTGCAAAAATATCAGGCAATGTATGAGCGGCTTTCGGAGAAGGCGGAAGAACAAGGCAGTACGTTGATACAGATGCTGATACAGAAAAGAAATATTAGTGCTATAAAACCGGATTATGAAAACTGGTTGGCAAAATGTCTGGAGGAAAGGGATTGGCATGGGCTGAATAACCTGATTTTTCAAACAAATCGGCATGACCTGCTGCCTTCTGTTAGCAGCGGATATGACCATTGTATTTTGTTTTTGAATTTGCTCAGTGCGTTTGCCTGTGGGGATGTGGATTCCGTAGAGCGGATGTTTCCGTTTGAACTGGGACTGACTTCCAATGGCTACCCTTTTTATCTTGCTGCCGGAAATCTTTTTCTGGGACTTTGGTATCGAAAAAACGGCATGGATAAAGATGGAATATTGTTGCAGAAGGCGCTTCCGAAAGCGGAGAAGTTCATAACGACGAAGAAGCCGCAGTGGGAGCGTGCTGCTACAGCATATCTTCTTGCGCTGTTTCATGAAGATATGGAAGAAGCAAAAAATCAGCTTCAGGAGGTGTGCAAGGCTTATATGCGGAGTGATATGGCTTCTGTAAAAAAGGTTCTCTGTGTGGAGGCGCATGGCTTGTATTGCATGGCAAGATATCTGCTGCCACAGGAGAAGGTTCGACAGATGGCGATGCCGGAGTATAAAAACTTCTCTAAAGAATTTGCCAAGTGGAGAGAGGAACATCCGGAACCCAAGCTTGATTTATATTTTGTTTATCCGGCACCAATGGAGATTGTGAATCGGATGTATTTGGCTCCGGTTGCCAAAACCAAGCTGCATCAGCCATATTTGGGACAGGACAATCCATATATGTCCGCCAGAGAGAAGAAGCAGTGGTTTATGGATTTAGTAAAAATGCGAGAGGAATTTGTTGCAGATATTTAGATACAAATCAGATACATTTTTGCTGTATGATAGTTCCGTACAGCAAAAATGTATTTTTTGATTTAAAAATGAGGGAAAGTATATGCGAAAAAATAGAATGGGAGTTTTTCTCATCCTGCTTGCATTTACGTTGTCCGGATGCGGAAAACATCCGGATGACAATGAGATTGCGGAGGATTTAAAACAGTATGATATAGAGGAAGACGAGACTGTTGGGTCTGGAGACACCGCGGGTATACCAAATCACATAAAAGAGACGATTGTCGGTGAAAACGGCTATGAGTATGTGATTGATGCGGATGTTGTCTCGGATGGATATTCGGATGCGGCAGTTTATGAGATGACGATGCCGGAACCAACGGATGCACTTGTAAAACAGTACGCGGACAATGTGTTTGATAATTCGGAATATACGGTTGTGAAGCCGTATGAGAATATGAGTCTGGAGGAGCTACAGGCAGAGGATGCATTTTTGGGAGCGTTGATGGAAATGGAAGAAAACGGAGAGGCTGTTTTATCGAGTGATATATACTTAGATGCAATCTATGTCGGGGAGAAGATTGCGGGCTACACCGGGGATGATGTCACAGAAATTCCGGAGGGACAGCTTTTGTTTGAGGAGCATGTTGCACAGGGGGAATACGGCGAGGAAGAGACGCTTACAAGATATACAGCCAGGCTTCGTGGAAAGGTGGATGGAGCATGGTGGGAGCTTTCGTTTAACGGTGAAAGTGGAAATAACCGGATGATATTCAGAAATTTGGAATATGCACAGACTGTACATCACTATGTCATGGAAGATGAAATGAGTGATGTGATATACGGTGCGAATGCTTCGGATAAAAAGGCATGTGAGATGGCGGCAGACAACTTTATCGGAAAGCTTGGCTATGAGGATATGGCTTTGGCACATGCGGGAAATATCGTAAGCGAAGATGCTGATGGCAAGGAAGGCTACTTAAACGGATATCGGTTTGTATATACCCGCAAGCTTGGAATGCAGGTTGGATTTTCTACAGAGAATATGGTGTATATTGAAGCTCCGGAAAGCTATGAGAGCTTTAATCCCTCTTCTTATGTGAGCGAGGGAAAGGGAGCCGTACAGGAATATGTCTGGCTTGAGGTAGCAGATGGTCGTGTATATAGTGTTCAGATTGATAATATCTTTGAGGTGGGAAAACAGATGTCGGACAAGACGGTACTGCTTGACTTTGAACAGATTATGGATATTGCCAGAGAGCAGATCAAGATGGAAATTGATCATTATGAGGCAGCGGTCGGTTCCGTGAAAACGACGATGTCCGGAATGGAGCTTCGGTATCTTGTCATTCCTTATGGAGAGGAACGGTATTCGATGGTGCCGGTCTGGATATTATACGAAGCGTGGGATATGGGGTATGATGATGTATGCTTTTCAAGATATGGAATTAACGCGATCGATGGAAGCCTTGTCTTGTTCACAAATTATTGATGCAGCTTATACAGAAGGGCAGATATAGGTTTTTGAATCGAAATTGTCACATATGAGATATTGATTTATTTCCTGTGCTGTTATATATTAAATATATAGGTTTTGATTATATACTCCTGCTTTGGTAATGACTCGTTGCTGAAACAGGAGTTTTCCGTATACCGGGAAATGAATTGCGGACGGGAGAACAGGATGACAAAGGGAAAGCATACAATCAGTATTATGGACATATTTAAACGAACCTTTCTGGCATTTGTATTTGTGACGGGGATATTTTTTCTTCTTGCAGAGAAGCTGCTGCCCTCAGACATTCCGGACAATGATTATGTTTGTACAAAATATCAGGGTGAATGGGTGCAAGTGAAGGAAGATGGTACGCGTGTGCCGATTTCTGCGCCGGGAAGATGTGAAGGTGAGCGCGGAGATGTAATAAAAGTGGAGACGAAGATTACATTTACGCCGGAGCGAAATCGATGCTTGTGCTTCCGGAGTTCCAAGCAGGAAATGTGGATTTATGTAGATGGAGAGCTTCGGCAGTCCTATACGACAGAGGCTGACCGGATGTTCGGAAAGACAGGTCCGGTCGTCTATGTGTTTATGGATTTGCTGCCGGGGGATGCCGGGAAGACCATAACGGTTGTAACACAGTCGGATTCCTCTTATTCCGGAATGATGTATACGGTCTATTACGGAAACAGGATGGGTGTCTGGCACCATTTTGTCGGACAATACGGATTGGAATTGATTGTTGCATTTTTTACGTTGTTCCTCGGCGCAATCAGTGTGCTTATAAGCATCGTACTTCGCATTGCATATCGGGAAAAGGTCGATCTGGTATATCTTGGATGGGGTGTCGTGCTTTCCGGAACATGGCTGGTTACAAATTCGGTGTTCCGACAGCTTTTTTTTCCGAATATGTCAGTTGTAAATGCGATTACATTTTGTATGATTATGTTGATTCCGATTCCGTTTTTGATCTATCTGGATGGCATGCAGCGGGAACGGTATCACATACCATATATGATTATGATTGCAGCGGATCTGCTGATGTTTGTTGTGTGTACGACCCTGCATATGACAGGAATAAAGGATTTTGCGGATACGATTCATTATATTGCAGTGACTTCCCTGTTTTCGATTTTGATGATGGCTGCAACTATGATCATTGATATATGCAGGCACCGTGTTCATGAGTATCTTCTTTCTGCAATCGGTGTGCTGGGCGCTGCAATTGCGGCATGTGTGCAGATTATCATTTACTTTCGGAGGACGGTACAGTTCAGCGGCGTCATATTGGCGTTTGGCTTGATCTTTTTGCTGTTGATTTCCGTTATCGGTACTGTGCGGGATATATTGAATATTGAGGGTAGTAAGCAGCAGGCAATTCTTGCCAATGAGGCAAAGGCGCGATTTCTGGCGAATATGTCTCATGAAATCCGGACCCCGATCAATGCTGTGCTCGGTATGGATGCCATGATACTTCGTGAGAAAGATCAAACAAAGATTAAGGAGTATGCGGTCGATATCCAGAACGCAGGGCAGACGCTGCTTGCATTGATTAATGATATTTTGGACATGTCCAAGATTGAATCGGGAAAGCTGGAGATTTTGCCGGTAGAATATGATCTAAGCAGTATGCTTCATGATGTTGTCAATATGATATCCATGAAGATGCACGATAAGGATTTGAAATTTGAAGTTTTTGTTAATCAGCAGCTTCCCGCTCAACTGCTTGGGGATGAGATCAGAATCCGTCAGGTTTTAATCAATATATTGAATAATGCAGTCAAGTATACAGAGCGGGGAAGCGTTACATTTACGGTGGGCGGAGAGGTACAGGGAGACAAGGCACTTCTCCGGTTCTCAGTTAAGGACACAGGAATCGGTATCAAAAAAGAAGAGCTCACAAAGCTTTTTGCGGAGTTTGAGCGGATAGAGGAGACAAGAAACCGCAACATAGAGGGTACCGGTCTTGGAATGAATATTACAGCAACATTATTGGAAATGATGGGAACCTCCCTTCAGGTAGACAGTGTCTATGGGAAGGGTTCAGAGTTTTCCTTTGAATTAGAGCAGCCGATTGTGAATGCGGACCCGATAGGTAATCTGGAGGAACGAATCCGTCAGATGACAAAGGAATATACCTATGATGCTTTATTTACTGCACCGAATGCGCAGCTGCTTATGGTGGATGATAATGCTATAAATCGAAAGGTTTTTTTTGGTCTGCTGAAGGAAACAAAGGTTCAGATCGATGAAGCGGAGAGCGGAATCGAGTGTATCGAGAAGGTAAAACAGAAGCATTACGATCTTATTTTCTTGGATCACATGATGCCGGATATGGATGGAATTGAGACGATGCACCGTATTCGGGAGCTTCCCGGTAATCCGTGTAAAGATACGCCGATCATTGCATTGACTGCCAATGCCATAGCCGGGGCTATGGAAATGTATATTTCAGAAGGCTTTGATGAATTTCTATCCAAGCCGATTGTACCGGACAAGCTGGAAGCTATGATTCAGAGACTGCTGCCACAGGAACTCGTTACTTATGAAACGGATGCGGGAAAGCCGGATATGACAGCCCAGGATATTCAGAAAGCGGCAGAGACTGTAGCAGAGGAACTGCCGGATGTGGAAGGCATCGATTGGGATTACGCGCTTTTACATCTGCATGATAGGAACTTGCTGCTTGGGACTGTGCGTGATTTTTACAGGATGCTTGATTCAGAAGCCGATTATGTTCAGTCGTGCTATGATAAGCTGTTTATAAATAAGGATGAAACAGCAGAAGAAGAGACGATGAATCTGTACAGAGTCAAGGTACATGCTATGAAGGGGTCCGCGGCGATGATCGGTGCCATGCAATTATTCGGACTTGCAAAGACACTGGAGTATGCAGCGCGGGACGGCAGGCGTTCCGTGATGGAAAGTCTGACACCGGTGTTCTTAGAAGACTGGCGGAGCTATAAGGAAAGATTAAAGGTCTGCATGCCGGAGCAGGGAGCAAAGACTGTGGTGGAGGATTATGGCGAGATACTGGAGTATCTGGAAAAACTGAAACCTGCCATGGAGGAACTGGATATTGACATAGCAGATGAAACCATGGAAGCACTTATGCTCTATCGTTATCCGGATGAAATCGAGGCAGGTATGGAAAAGCTTGGTGCAGCCGTGACGGAGTTGGATAGCGAGAAAGCAGAGCATTTGATAGATGATTTAATAAAAAGGATAAAGGTTATGTCAGGTATTGAATAATCTGACATGTAGCGTCCGCTCATTTGCCGATGGCAAATGTTTCATGAGCGGATGTTCCGGGAGGGGGACAATTTATGAAAAGTGTACTTTTAATAGGAAAATTTAATCAGGCGGTTCGCAATTTGAATGAGTGTCTTGCGGACGCTTTTCGTGTTCAGGTATGTACGGAAGATGCAGCTATGATAAAGGAAATGATAAAGATTGCGAAGCCGGAGCTTGCAGTTCTCAGTTTGATTGATTTTAGCGGGGACGAGCAGCAAGTGTTTGAATTATTTGCAAATGCCCTTCGGAAAATTCCGGTAGTTGTGATTGGTAATAATGAGGAGTGCAGTAAATTTGAGAATTATCTGGAGCATGAGCCATTCGTAAAATTGATTCGTCCTGTCAACAAAGAGCTTCTTCTGAATAAATGCCGGGAAGTGCTTGGCATGGAAGATGCAGAAGCCTTGGATGGCAATAAGAGCAAGGCTGTGCAAGACGGAAAAACAGCAAAAACGGGTAAGAAAAATATCCTTGTTGTCGATGATAGTGCACTGGCGCTTCGAAGCATAAAAGCGATGTTAGGCGATAAATATAAGATTACGGTTGCAACATCTGCAAAGCGCGGTATGGACGCGATTAAAACCAAACGCCCGGATTTGATATTGCTCGACTATGATATGCCGGGCTGCGACGGCAGGGAAATGCTCAAGATGATCCGGCAGGATGACGAGCTTGCCGATATTCCGGTTATATTCCTGACAGCCGTTGCGGATAAGGAACATATCATGGCGGTTTTACAGTTAAATCCAAACGGATATTTCAGAAAACCGCTGGAGCAGAATATGGTTTTAAAGGCAATCGCGGATATTTTGGGCGAGTAGCAAAAGTCAGCTTGTTTCTTCGTCTAAGGATTGTAAAAATACTTCGATTTCCTGTTTGCTCATACTGCTCATAGCGCTGTTGTGGAAGCGTATATCGAAGGTTACATCTTTTCGGATAAAGGCAGGAGGGGCATAGTCTTTTGCACTTTGTTCGTCCGGAAATTCAATTTCTCCCATGATAAGTCCGGTAAACAGACCGGAGAAAATATCAAGCTCAAGTACAAGATTTTGCGCAAGCGGAATCTTGTATCTTGTTTTTGCAATGACATTTCCGTCTGCCTTTTTGCACAGGCTCTGAAAGGAAGCCTTTTCAATTGGCAGTTCAAATTCTTCATGGGAAAGGAGACCATTGCCTTTGACTGTCAGAATATAGCTTGTGGAAATTGTCTTGTCAAAAGGTGTATAGCTTGTTTTCTTTCGGACGCGGATGACCGGATCGGTTGTAATATATGCCTGTTCAATTTCGTAGTGCGGATAGCTTTCCAAATCCGCAGGAAGTTCACGTAACAAGAATTTTCTCTCAATTTCCAAAATGGTTTCCTCCGTTTCATATCTTGAAGATTTCTGTAAACTATTATATACTACCTCTATATGTAAAAAAAGGAAATTTTAATCAGAACGATAAAAATTGAGAAGAACGTGTCAGTCTATTTGATGAATGTAAATATGGAATGGCTGATGCTCAGGGTAGGAGGAAGAAAAGATGAGTGAAGTAAATGTATATCTTGCAGATGGATGTGAAGAGGTGGAAGCATTAACGGTTGTCGATATTTTACGCCGTGCCGGTATTGATACGGATATGGTTTCCGTTATGGGAAGAAGGGAAATAACGAGCTCACATAACATAACGTTTCTGGCGGATAAAATGTTTGAGGAACAGGATGATCCGGATGTGATTGTATTGCCGGGAGGAATTCCGGGCACTCCGAATCTAAAAGCACACGCCGGACTTGAAAAGTTGATTCGGGAGCACAATGCAAAGGGAAAATTACTTGCCGCTATCTGCGCTGCACCGACTGTATATGGAGAGTTCGGACTTCTGCAGGGAAAGAAAGCTACCTGCTATCCGGGCATGGAGGACGGCTTGCTCGGTGCGGACAAGCAGACAGATGAGGTTGTTGTGGATGGTAATTTTGTGACGAGCCGTGGACTTGGAACAGCGATAGCGTTCGGACTTAAGCTGGTGGCAATATTGCGGGATGAAGAAACAGCAAAGGAGCTTGCGAATAAAATAGTCTATAAGCAATAGCGTTTACCGGGTGGGAGGATAGAAAATATGTATAATATAACGGTTCAGGAAATTGTGGACGCGACCGGAGGCGTACTTCTGTGCGGAGATAAGAATACGGTTATTCAGGACATATGTATCAATTCCAAAGAAATAAAGTCAGGTGATTTGTTTGTTCCGATTATCGGGGAGAAGGTAGATGCGCATCGGTTTATCGAGAGTGCACTGCAAACCGGAGCTGCGACTCTGACTTCGGAGCATACCGGTGTGGTTGTGTCCGATAAGCCATTTATCTATGTCAGCGATACGGTAACGGCTTTACAGAAAATCGCTTTCTATATTCGTGATCATTTTCAAAACATGGTCATCGGTGTAACCGGAAGTGTCGGTAAGACGACAACCCGTCAGATGATTGCAGCTGTTTTGTCGGGATGCTTAAAAACGTATCAGACAGAGGGAAATAAAAATTCGCAAATCGGTGTTTCTCTTACATTGTCAAACATTGATATGGATGCGGATGTGGCTGTATTAGAGATGGGAATCAGTGAGTTCGGTCAGATGGACCGCCTGTCATCCATTGTAAAGCCGGACATCTGTGTCGTAACAATGATCGGCGTGGCACATATCGAATATATGAAAACACAGGAAAATATCAGACGTGAGAAGCTTTCGATTACGAATCACATGCAGAAGAATGGCGTTTTGTTTTTAAATGGGGATGATCCGCTTCTCGCAGAGATAAAGGACGACACGGGTGTAAAAACATTTACATATGGTGTTTCCGGAACCTGTGATTATCGCGCGGAGAATCTTCATATGGAAAATTACCGGTATGTTTATGATTTTGTGCATGGAAATACGAGAATGCAGGTCGTGTTAAATGCACTCGGAAAGCATAATGTCGGAAACTCGCTTGTCGGGCTTGCAATCGCTGATTATATGGGCTTGGATTTAGAGAAGGCGGCAGCGGGACTACAGAATTTTGAGGGACTGCGTCAGAAGCTGATAGAGATTCCGGGGAAATATACCATTATAGATGATACCTACAATGCGAGTCCGGATTCTATGAAGGCAAGTCTGAATGTGCTAGAGGAGCTTGAGACAGACGGCAAAAAAATTGCGGTATTAGGCGACATGTTCGAGCTTGGTGATAACGAGGAAGCCTACCACTATGAGCTTGGGAAATTTGTGGCAACCAAAAAAATTGATGAACTGGTTGTGGTCGGCGAATTGTCCCAGCAGATTGTAAAGGCAGTCAGGGATTGTGAAGCATCGATTAAGTGTTACAGCTTTAAGGATAATGGCGAAGTTGTGCTTTACCTTTTGTCTGTCATGCATCCGGAGGATATTGCACTTATCAAGGGCTCCAATGGAATGCATATGGATGAAATCGTCAGCAATCTTCTTGGATAAATTGGTAAAACTGCCTATATTTTTATATGGATTATTATTGACACATTTTTTTGAGTATGATATAGTTACTTCAACAAAATAATAATCATTATCATTTTTATGATTTGAAAGGAGAAAGAAATTATGAAATTTGTTTGTACTGTATGCGGATATGTTTATGAAGGTGATGCAGCTCCGGCAGAATGTCCGGTATGCCATGTTGGCGCTGATAAGTTCAAGAAGGTAGAAGGCGAGCTTACACTTGCAGCTGAGCACGAGTATGGTATTTATGCAAAAACCGTTAAAAATAATCCGGATGTAAGTGATGAAGATAAGAAGTATATTTTTGAGCAGTTAAAGGCAAACTTTGAAGGCGAGTGTTCTGAGGTAGGTATGTATCTTTGCATGGCTCGTATCGCACATCGTGAGGGTTATCCGGAGATCGGTCTTTACTGGGAGAAGGCTGCTTACGAGGAGGCAGAGCATGCTGCAAAGTTTGCAGAACTGTTAGGTGAGGATCTTGAGCCGAATATGACAAGCTCAACAAAGAAGAACCTTGCATGGAGAGTAGATTGCGAGTATGGTGCAACTTCCGGTAAGACAGACCTTGCAAAGTGTGCTAAGAAGAACAATTTGGACGCAATCCATGATACTGTGCATGAGATGGCAAGAGACGAGGCAAGACACGGTAAGGCATTAGAAGGTCTTTTAAAGAGATACTTCGGTTAATCATATCATATAATCAATACTTATGAGCGGCAAGGGGTATGTTCGAGTCATTCGACATACCCCTTGTTGCATGAGAAAAATGCTTTTTTGAGTGACAAATACAGTTCATTCCCATATACTGATATAAGAGTAAAATCCGGAGTGTAGCACAGTCATGGAAGAAAAGGCAAATCAGCTTACAAACACATGTAACTTTATGAATGTGAAGCCGATTATGGCAGCTCTGCCATATCCGCCGATTCAGGTGGAGGAGCGAAACCAGCGGGTTGCGAATCTCTTGAGTGTAGATTCTTATGGCTCGGTTTCGGAACTGACTGCAATCATGCAGTATATCAATGATGAGAGCCGGCTGTCACGGGAGCGGTGTCAGCTTGCACAGACGATTTTAGGGATTGCGATGGCGGAGATGATTCACCTGCAAAAGCTTGCAGCTTTGATTGTTCTGCTTGGCGGAAATCTGGATTACGTGGCAAGATACCGGGACGGACAACAGAGGATGTGGACGCCGCAGTATATCACGATGCCGGACAATGTGGGAAAGCTGCTTCAGGAAGGAATTGAGTCGGAAAAGGCAGCAATCCAGCAGTATCGTATGCATATGAAGATGATTGGAGATACCAAAGTCAATGCGGTACTTGCAAGAATTATAAAAGATGAGGAATATCATATCATGCTTCTGCAAGCCTGTATGTGATAAGCAGTAGAAAGAGAAGGAAAAGCCATGAAAGTGACCGTTGCAATCGATTCATTTAAGGGAAGTATGAGTTCTATGGAAGCCGGAAATGCGGTAAAGGCAGGCATTCTGCGTGCCAGCCGGGAGGCAGAGGTCTGTGTGTTCCCGGTTGCCGATGGTGGAGAGGGAACCGTGGAGGCATTGGCTTACGGGAAAGAAAACCGTAAGCGGCGGGAAATCCGTGTGACCGGACCGCTTGGTATGCCGGTTGCTGCAACCTATATTACATATGATAGTGAATCTGGTATGACAGCGGTCCTTGAAATGGCATCTGCTGCGGGGCTTGCCCTTGTTCCGCCGGATAAGAGGAATCCCATGAAAACGACGACCTATGGTGTTGGAGAGCTGATAAAGGATGCGATACGACAGGGATGTCGGCAGTTTATTATCGGAATCGGCGGCAGTGCAACGAATGACGGTGGAATCGGTATGCTTCAGGCACTTGGATATCGCTTCGTGGATGCCTTTGGAGAGGATATACCGTTTGGCGCGGAAGGGTTGGAAAAGCTTTCGGATATTTATTTTGAGGATAGGATGCCGGAGCTTTCGGATTGTGTTTTCCGAATTATGTGTGATGTGAAAAATCCGCTGCTTGGGGAACAGGGATGCAGTGCAGTTTTTGCAGCACAAAAGGGCGCAGATGCAGATATGATAGAAACGCTGGAGAAAAGCATGCGGCATTATGCGGATTTGGTAGAGCATATTGCGGACTGTGATGCGGGACCGTTACATAGGAGAAGTCGTTACGGCATTACAAGCTGTAATCCTCATGGATTGCACGCCGGCATAGGGGAAGCAGGTATGGGAGGACATGTTGGCAGGGACAGTCAGGGAGCCGGAGCAGCAGGCGGACTTGGTTATGCATTTTTGATGTTTTTAAATGGAAAACTTGAGCGAGGCGTCGATGTGATATTGCAGGAGTCTTTGATAGAACAGGCGATTGCGGATTCGGATTATGTTATAACCGGAGAGGGAAGACTGGATGCGCAGACCGTTATGGGAAAAGCACCTATGGGGGTGGCAGCACTTGCCAAAAAATACGGCAAGCCGGTGCTTGCTTTTGCAGGCTGTATAGGAGAAGGTGCAGAGATGTGTCGTGAGAGTGGTTTCATAGATCGGTATTTTGCGATTACCGAGCTTGACGTTACGGAGGAGAACGGGCAAGAAAGAAAAGAGAAGCTTGCACATGCTATGCAAAAGGAGCATGCCATGCGGAATCTTGAAGATAAGGTGGCAGAGGTTTTGTCAGGTCATAATTTTCATATGAGAGTATTTGATGGATGTCGTCCGGATTTACTTCCACCTGATAGCCGATTTTTCCGGCACTGAAAAAAATCGTATCAAATTGTGTGATGGTCTCATGAAAAAAGGTTGGAAATGTTTTTTTCATACCAAGCGGAGAGCAGCCGCCGTGAATGTAACCGGTCAGTCCGAGCAGCTCCTTGGACTTTAACATTGCAATTGATTTTTCGTGGGCGGCAGCAGCCGCTTTTTTTAAATCAAGCTCCTGATTGACCGGGATTACAAATACATAATGTGCGCCGGATTTTGCTTCTGTGACAAGTGTTTTAAATACGCGCTCCGGATTTTCGCCGAGGGCGGCGGCAACCTCTGTGCCGCTTATGGCATCCGTGTCTGTATAACAGTAGTGCTTGTATGGTATTTTCGCCTGATCGAGCAGACGCATTACATTTGTTTTCATTTCTTTTTTAGCCATGATTGTTCATATCCTTTATTTTTTATGTGATTTATGATAACATAAATTCGTTTTGAAAAAAATGTTTATTTTCCTTTACTTTTGCGTATATTTAGCATATAATCAAGCTAATTATAGAGAAAAAGCGTTGAAGGAGACTGCCGGCAGCAAGACATGACAGGGAATATGGTCGCTGACTGAGAGCCATAACATGACACTGTGCAGGGCGGAACACTACCGGAGCTGGTAAGCTGAAGCCTACGTGGATTTTGAGAGGTTCTAAGAGGTCTAGGTTTATCCGTATGATTCACGTTACGAATGATGAGAGGAATCCGACTATGCGGATTCAATGCGGGTGGTACCGCGGATGTTTTTATTTGACATTCGTCCCGGAGGTTTTAAGCCTCCGGGTTTTTTATTTAAAAATGCGGCGGGCGGGTAAAGAAAAGAACAGGAGATAGAAAGATGCAGGCAAACATTTACAGAGACATGACAATCGCACAGGTTTCCGAGGAGCTTGTGGGAAAGGAAATCCGGCTTGCCGGATGGGTTGAGAATATCCGTGATCACGGAGGTGTATCGTTCGTGGATTTGAGGGATATGTATGGTGTGATGCAGATAGTTATGCGCGACACAAGTCTTTTGGATGGCATTACGCGTGAGGAGAGTATCTCGGTAGCCGGACTTATACAGCACCGTGATGAGGAGACATATAACCCGAAGATTCCAACCGGAACGATTGAATTGGAGGCACATCAGGTAGATATTTTGGGAAAGGTGTACAAGCAGCTTCCATTTGAGGTTACGACATCCAAGGAGGTGCGCGAAGATGTACGTCTGAAATATCGTTATCTGGACTTAAGAAACCGTAAGGTAAAGGACACTATGATTTTCCGTTCAAACGTAATCAGCTTTTTGCGTCAGAAGATGACAGAGCTTGGTTTTTTGGAGATTCAGACTCCGATTCTTTGCGCGTCTTCACCAGAGGGAGCGCGTGATTACATCGTGCCGTCCAGACGCTATAAGGGTAAATTTTATGCACTTCCGCAGGCTCCGCAGCAGTATAAGCAGCTGTTGATGGTTTCCGGCTTTGATAAGTATTTTCAGATTGCACCATGCTTCCGTGACGAGGATGCAAGAGCCGACCGTTCACCGGGAGAGTTTTATCAGCTTGATTTTGAGATGAGCTTTGCAACACAGGAGGACGTATTTCAGGTAGGCGAGGAGGTTTTAACGGCAGCCTTCAAAAAATTCGCTCCGAAGGGATATACAGTTACGGAGGCACCATATCCAATTATCAGCTACAAACAGGCAATGTTGGAGTTTGGTACGGATAAGCCGGATCTTCGTAATCCGCTCCGCATTATTGATGTGACAGAATTTTTCCAGCGCTGCAGCTTCGCGCCGTTCCACGGAAAGACCGTTCGTGCAATCCGTGTCGAGAAGAAGCTTTCCAAAGGACAGCATGAGAAGATGCTCAAATTTGCACAGTCGATTGGAATGGGTGGACTTGGATATCTGGAAGTGTTGGAGGATGGAAGCTACAAGGGACCGATTGATAAGTTCATTCCGGATGACATGAAGCAGGAATTAAAGGAAATAGCAGGTCTGAAAGAACTGGATACGATTTTCTTTATCGCAGATACAGAGAAGCAGGCATCCATTTTTGCAGGTCAGATTCGTACAGAGCTTGGAGTTCGCTTGGATTTACTTGAGAAAAATGCATATCGTTTCTGTTATATTAATGATTTCCCGATGTTCGAGTACAATCAGGAAGAAAAGAAGATAGGCTTTACACACAATCCGTTTTCTATGCCGCAGGGCGGACTTGACGCTTTGAATGAAAAGGATCCGTTGGAAATTCTTGCATATCAGTATGATATCGTATGTAATGGCGTGGAGCTTTCCTCTGGTGCAGTCCGTAATCATGACATGCAGATTATGGAGAAGGCATTTGAGATAGCCGGTTATGATAAGATAGTCTTGGAGGAAAAATTCGGAGCACTTTATAATGCGTTCCAGTTTGGAGCACCGCCTCATGCAGGCATGGCACCGGGTGTCGACCGTATGATTATGCTCCTTCGAAATGAGGAAAATATACGTGAAGTCATTCCGTTCCCGATGAGCGGAACTGCACAGGATTTGATGTGCGGTGCACCAAATGAAGTGACAGAGCAGCAGCTCCGGGAGGTACACATCAAGGTTCGCCAGTAACCCGGTAAGATTTTGCACAGAAGGAGGTCTTGTATGACGATTACAGATGAGACAATTGATTATGTTGGTATTCTCGCAAAGCTTGAGCTATCCGATGAGGAAAAGGAGCAGGCAAAGCAGGATATGACAAATATGCTTGACTATGTCAGCAAATTAAACGAGCTTGACACGGACAATGTGGAGCCGATGAGCCATGCATTTCCGGTAAATAATGTATTCCGTGAAGATGTTGTGACAAATTCGGATGACCGTGAGCAGCTTTTGGCAAATGCACCGGAGCAAAAGGACGGCTGCTATAAGGTGCCAAAAACATTTGATTAAGGAGGTCGGGCAATGAAGGAACAACTGATGAGCTTGACAGCCGTTGAGCTTGCAAAAAAAATTAAAGAAAAAGAAGTTACCGTTTTGGAAGCAACCAGAGCTTGCCTTGACCGCATCAAAGCATTGGATGAAGTTTATAATTGCTTTGTGACTGTGGATGAGGCCGGCGCACTGGCGCAGGCGGAGAAGATACAGAAAAGAATAGATGCCGGAGAACTGACCGGCGCACTGGCAGGTGTACCGGTTGCAATTAAGGATAATATGTGTATCAATGGCATGCTGACAAGCTGTTCTTCCAAGATACTCAGTAATTTTGTTCCGACCTATACGGCAACTGCGGTTGAAAAGCTGAAAGAGGCTGGTGCTGTGATTATCGGAAAGACAAATATGGATGAATTTGCCATGGGAAGCACAACCGAGACGTCCTATTATGGTGAGACGAAAAATCCGTGGGATACGAATAAGGTGCCGGGCGGCTCGTCAGGTGGCTCGGCTGCGGCGGTTGCTGCGGAAGAAGTGCCATATGCGCTTGGCTCTGATACAGGAGGAAGCATTCGTCAGCCGGCTGCATTTTGCGGTGTGACCGGTATTAAGCCGACTTATGGAAGAGTTTCCCGATACGGCTTGATTGCGTATGGTTCTTCTCTTGACCAGATTGGACCACTGGCAAAGGATGTTACGGATTGTGCTAATATTCTGGAAGTTATTTGTAAGCACGATGACAAGGATTCTACATCTTATCAGGATGCGGCGGACGATTTTACATCCGCACTTGTGGATGATGTAAAGGGTATGAAGATTGGAATACCGAGGGATTATTTTGCCGAGGGTATTGATGAGGATGTCAAGGAAGCTGTGCTTGGAGCGGCGAAGGTGCTGGAAGAAAAGGGTGCCATCGTTGAGGAATTTGATTTAGGAATGGTAGAATATGCGATTCCGGCATATTACATTATTGCATCGGCAGAGGCGTCCTCAAATCTGGAGCGTTTCGACGGTGTGAAGTACGGATATCGCACAGCCGAGTACCGTGACCTGCATAACATGTATAAAAAGACGCGTTCAGAAGGCTTCGGAGCGGAAGTAAAAAGACGTATTATGCTCGGCTCCTTTGTGTTAAGCTCCGGTTACTATGATGCATATTATGTAAAGGCTCTGAAGACGAAGGCACTTATAAAAAAGGCATTTGATGACGCATTTGCAAAATATGATGTCATTTTAGGACCGGTCGCACCAACGACAGCGCTTACGATGGGAGAATCCTTAAGCGACCCGATAAAAATGTATCTTGGAGATATTTACACGGTTTCTGTCAATCTGGCAGGCTTGCCGGGTATTTCACTTCCTTGCGGGCAGGATAAAAACGGTATGCCGGTCGGCATGCAGCTGCTCGGACAGACATTTGATGAGAAATCGATTATCCGTGCTGCATATGCGTTTGAGTGTACAAGAAGCTATAAGCGTCCGGATGCGCTTGCGCAGACAGAGGCAGAAAGGGGGCTTTTGTAATGAGCAAAACATATGAAACCGTAATCGGACTTGAGGTCCATGTAGAGCTTGCGACAAAAACAAAGATTTTCTGCGGCTGTTCTACGGAGTTTGGCGGAGCTCCAAATACACATACATGTCCGGTATGTACCGGTATGCCGGGGTCGCTTCCGGTTTTGAATAAGGCAGTTGTTGAGAAGGCAGCTGCAGTTGGTCTTGCTACAAATTGCACCATCACGCAGAATTGCAAATTTGACCGTAAAAATTACTTTTATCCGGATAATCCTCAAAACTACCAGATTTCCCAGCTGTACTATCCGATTTGCCGGGACGGTAAGGTGGAAATCGAAGTGGATGGGCAGAAAAAATTTGTTCGGATTCATGAGATTCATATGGAGGAGGATGCCGGCAAGCTGGTACATGACCCATATACAGACAGCTCACTGGTCGATTACAACCGCTCCGGTGTGCCTTTGATTGAGATCGTTTCGGAGCCGGATATGCGTTCCTCCGAGGAGGTTATTGCATATTTGGAGAAGCTCCGCCTCATTATTCAATATCTTGGCGCTTCGGACTGCAAGTTGAACGAGGGTTCCATGCGTGCGGATGTCAATCTTTCGGTTCGTGAGGTTGGTGCCGAGAAGTTCGGAACAAGAACGGAGATGAAGAACCTGAATTCCTTTAAGGCGATTGCGCGGGCGATTGAAAATGAAAAGGAACGTCAGATTGACCTGATTGAATCCGGTGAGCCGGTCATTCAGGAGACGAGGCGCTGGGATGATACAAAGGAGTATTCGTATGCGATGCGTTCCAAAGAGGATGCACAGGATTACCGTTATTTCCCGGATCCGGATTTGGTGCCGATTGTCATCAGCGATGCGTGGTTAGAGGAAATCCGCAGTCGTCAGCCGGAGCTTCGGGATGAAAAGCGGATTCGATATAAAGAAGAATATGATATTCCGGATTATGATATTGATATATTGACGAATTCCAAGAGACTTGCGGATATTTTCGAGGAGGCAATCGCACTCGGCGCTGCACCGAAGAAGGTCTCGAACTGGCTTATGGTTGAGACGATGCGGCTTATGAAGGAAGCGTCTATGGATGCGGATGATTTAAAATTCTCTGCAAAAAATCTTGCGGCGATTATCCGTATGGTAGATGAAAAAATCATCAACGGAACCGTTGCAAAAGAGGTGTTTGAAAAGGTATTTGCGGAGGATATTGATCCGGAGGCTTATGTCGAAGAGCATGGCTTGAAGACGGTCAACGATTCGGGAGCACTCACCAAGACGATTGAGGAGATCGTGGCGAACAATCCAAAGTCCGTGGAGGATTTTAAGAGCGGAAAGGAAAAGGCAATCGGATTTTTAGTCGGTCAGACTATGAAGGCGATGCAGGGTAAGGCAGATCCGGGTGAAGTAAATCGGATTCTTCGCGAAATCCTGTCAAAATAAAAGAGAGAAACCCTGAGCTGTACTGTAATCATAGTATGGCTTGGGGTTTTGTTTTCGGAGGAATAAAAAGTATGAAAAAAGACGGATACTATTCTACCGGCGAATTTATGAAACAGGCTAATATAACGAAAAAAACGATTCGGTATTATGATGAAAAGAACATTTTAAAGCCGACGCTTGTCACAGATACAGGGGCGCGCTATTATACGGAAAAGGATCTGGCAAAGCTCCAGCAAATTCTGCTTTTGAAATATCTTGGGTTTTCGTTGAGTGATATTAAGGAGATGCAGGTGGATGATGCCGACAAGCATTTTATTATTGATTCCCTGAATATTCAGTTGAAGCTGGTGGAGGATCGTATTGAACAATTACAGCTCGTCGCAAAGACGATTCAGGATGCAACGGAGGATATGCAGGCTGACAGAGAGGTCGATTGGTCAAAGCTGTTTGAGCTGATTCATGTGGCGGATTTTGAGAATGTTTTAAAAAGCCAGTATAAAAATGCTTCCAATATTATGGCTCGAATCAACCTTCACAAGCTGTACTCGACAAATAAACAGGGATGGTTTCCGTGGATTTTTGAGCAGATGAATATAAAACCGGGACAGCGGATTTTGGAGCTTGGCTGCGGAGTGGGAAATATCTGGGTGGAAAATGCGGACAAGCTTGCACCGGATGTGTCCGTAACCGTTTCGGATATCTCGGATGGTATGCTGCGGGATGCCAGACGGGAGATCGGCAGAGAGGATGTTGCATTTTCTTATGTTGTTTGTGAATGTGAGGATATCCCTTTTGGGGATAATACCTTTGATATCGTCATTGCCAACCATGTGCTGTTTTATTGCGACGATATCCAAAATGCCTGTCGGGAAATCAGGCGAGTGCTGAAGCCCGGCGGGAAATTGATTGCCGGAACGTATGGCAGGCAGCATATGATAGAGGTAAGCAGGCTTGCGTTAGAGTTTGATGACCGTATTGTGCTTGCTGCAGAAAATCTGTACCAGAGGTTCGGAAAGGAGAATGGGACACAGATTTTAAAGGATTTCTTTGAGGAGGTAGAGTGGAGGCAGTATGTGGATTCGCTGGAAATTAAGGAAGCAGAACCGTTGATTTCTTATGTTCTTTCCTGTCACGGAAATCAGAATCAGTATATAGCGCACAGATATAAGGAGTTTCGCACGTTTATGAAGAGGAAACTGGCAGGCGGCTTCCATATTACAAAGGATGCAGGTATTTTTCTTGCAAAAAAAGAAAATAATGCTTGACTATGCCCTTAGGGCACCATGTATAATAAGAATAACAGATAATAAAATTTATTTATCAGGAGGTTTCTGTATGAGAACGTATTTGGTAACCGGAGGAGCCGGATTTATCGGTTCAAATTATATTCATTACATGTTTAAAAAGTATGACAACGAAATTCGTATTATCAATGTAGATTTATTGACCTATGCGGGTAATCTGGAGAATTTAAAGGATGTGGAAAATCGTGACAATTATATCTTTGTGAAGGCAGACATTTGTGATAAGGAAGCGATTGCCAAAATTTTTGCTGAAAACGATATCGACCGTGTGGTACATTTTGCAGCGGAGTCGCATGTGGACAGAAGCATTAAGAATCCGGAGGTTTTTGTGCAGACAAATGTGCTCGGAACTGCGGTCATGCTGAATTGTGCCAAGGCGGCATGGGAGCTGCCGGACGGAACCTTCAAGGAGGGAAAGAAGTTTCTCCATGTGTCGACAGATGAGGTGTATGGTTCTCTGCCGGATGATGACAATGCATTTTTCTATGAGACATCTCCATATGAACCGCACAGCCCGTATTCTGCAAGCAAGGCAAGCTCGGATATGCTGGTAAAGGCTTATATGGACACCTATAAGTTTCCGGCAAACATTACAAATTGCAGTAATAATTACGGCCCTTATCAGTTCCCGGAGAAGCTGATTCCGCTCATTATTAACAATGCATTGCAGGGAAAGAAGCTTCCGGTATACGGCGACGGTAAAAATGTAAGAGACTGGCTGTATGTGGAAGATCATGCCAAGGCAATTGATATGGTGCAGGAGGAAGGACGTCTGTTTGAGACTTACAATGTAGGCGGACACAATGAAAAGCAGAATATTGAGATTATCAATATCATTATCGATACATTACAGGAGATGCTTCCGGATGGAGACCCGAGAAAAGCGCTTGTGTCAAAGGATCTGATTACCTATGTCGAGGACAGAAAGGGACATGACAGGAGATATGCGATCGCTCCGGACAAGATTAAGGCGGAGATCGGCTGGTATCCGGAGACGAATTTTGCGACCGGAATCAAGAAGACGATTGCATGGTTTTTCGAGCATGAGGATTGGATGAAAAATGTGACAAGCGGCGATTATCAGAAGTATTATGAGGACATGTACGCAAACAGATAAAGCCGTACAAGCTATGTAGGCATAAGAGAGAAAGGAGTTCGTATGAAAGGGATTATATTAGCCGGAGGTTCCGGCACAAGACTTTATCCGCTCACAAAAGCAGTTTCCAAGCAGATTATGCCGGTTTATGACAAACCGATGATATATTATCCGCTTTCCACACTGATGCTTGCAGGAATCCGTGAGGTTTTGATTATCTCAACACCGCGGGATCTGCCTGTGTTCAGGGAGTTATTCGGAACCGGAGAACAGCTCGGAATGCAGTTTTCCTATGCGGTGCAGGAGACGCCGAGAGGACTTGCGGATGCATTTATTATCGGAGCTGATTTTATTGGTAAGGACAGTGTGGCACTTGTGCTCGGAGATAATATTTTTTACGGACAGAGCTTTTCGAGGGTGTTAAAGCGGGCAGCAGAGAGGGAAAAGGGCGCAACTATTTTCGGCTATTATGTGAAGGACCCGAGAGAATATGGAGTTGTGGAATTTGATGAAAACGGAAAGGCACTTTCTATTGAGGAAAAGCCAGAATGTCCAAAATCGAATTATGCGGTACCGGGATTGTATTTCTACGATAACCGGGTTGTGGATATTGCAAAAAATGTGAAGCCGTCGGCGCGCGGAGAGATTGAGATTACTTCAATCAACAATGAATATCTTGCGATGGGAGACTTGATGGTTGAGACACTCGGGAGAGGCTTTGCATGGCTTGATACCGGCAATCATGATATGCTGTTGGATGCAGCTGATTTTGTGGCGGCATTTCAAAAACGACAGGGAATGTATATTTCCTGCATCGAAGAGATTGCATATCGCCGTGGCTTTATCGACAAGGAGCAGCTGCTGAAGCTGGCGGAGCCGCTTATGAAAACGGCATATGGACAGTATCTTGTGGATGTCGCTAACGGACTGTAAGTTCCGTAGATGCAAAAGATGCATATTTTATTATTAACAAAAGAAGGGAGCGGATGTTATGAAGAAACATGTATGGAAGGTGCTACAGGTATGGGCGCTTATGCTAGTTATGTGTATTTCGGTCTTGTCCGGTATGGGAACCGTACAGACGGCGAAGGCAGCAGAGAAGATGGGTGTTACTTATACAGTTCATGTACAGACATTTGGAGACTCACAGGGATGGGTGAGCGATGGGGCTTCCGCCGGAACGAGTGGAAAGGCAAAACGGCTGGAAGAGATACAGATCAGGCTGACAGGAACAGAATATACGGGCAACATCCGATACAAGACACATATTCAGAGCTATGGCTGGCAGGATTGGGCATATAATGGTGAAAAAAGCGGCAGCCGTGGTCAGGCAAAACGTTTGGAAGCGATTGAAATAGAATTGACCGGTGAGGTGGCAAAGCATTATGATGTATATTATCGTGTGCATTGCCAGACCTACGGTTGGATGACCTGGGTAAAAAATGGTGTCATGGCAGGAACGAGCGGACAGGCAAAACGTCTGGAGGCGATTGAGATAAAGCTGATGCCTAAGACCGAAATTGCAGACATGGGAGTACAGTATCGTACCCATGTCCAGACATATGGCTGGCAGGGCTATAAGAAAAACGGCGAGGCAAGTGGAACAACCGGACAGGCAAAACGTCTGGAATCAATTGAAATTCAGTTGACCGGCAATCGTTACAGTGGAGGTATTGCTTACAGGACTCATGTTCAGACCTATGGCTGGGAAAAGGGGACCGTCACAAATGGGGCGCTCTCCGGGACAACCGGACAGGCAAAACGACTGGAGGCAATTCAGATTTCTCTTTACGGGGAAGTGGCTGATTATTATAATGTATATTATCGGGTACATGCGCAAAGCTATGGTTGGCTCGGATGGGCAAAAAATGGAGAGACGTCAGGAACGAGCGGTATGGCGAAACGTTTGGAAGCAATCGAAATCCGGCTTGTGCCAAAGGGCAGTGACACGAGTGCCTATGATGATGGAAAAGAGTCCTATATCAAGGGCGTTACGACAACATATGTATCGCAGGCACAGGAGGTCGTAAATCTTTCAAACTCGTATCGTAGGCAAAATGGTGTGAACAATAATCTGGTCTTAGATCCGGAGCTGACACGGGCGGCAAATATACGTGCAAAGGAAATAGTAGAAACATTCAGTCATACCAGACCGAACGGACAGAGCTGTTTTACCGTATTGGATGACATAGGATATTCGTGGATGGCTGTCGGAGAAAATATAGCGGCAGGTTACCCAAATTCCAGCTCAGTTATGACAGGCTGGATGAATTCTTCTGGACATAGGGCAAATATATTAAATAGCAGCTATAATCGTATCGGTGTCGGATATTATGCGGACCCGAATACACCTTATCGGTATTACTGGGTACAGATATTCTCAGATTAAATTTTCATATAAAAAGAGAAAACCACATAACATGTGGTTTTCTCTTTTTATAGTGTGTAGCCGTTTTTCATAAGCAAGTCTCTGGCACTGTCTACAGAGTCAACGCCTTCTTTGTTTTTGACCGGTGCGAATTCTTTTTCGCGTTCAATTTCAAAGACGAGGCAGTCATCCATTTCCCGGATTAAGTCAAGCGCCAATGTTTCAAATTTGTATGCATTTGGTTCGTCCGGTACCATGTAAGTTCCATTCGAATCAATGCAAGGAACTTTTTTCGATACGACATGTAACGGCATTTTGAGATGGAGCGTTTCTCTCAGACGATGAATCGGGAATAAATAGTTAAGAGTCACCCCAAATCCATAGGCTAGCGAACCGTCCGCTGCTTTTTTGTGCAGCATTTCGTCTGTCATCTCGTAATATTCAATAATATGAGGCCTGCCGTCCGCCTTGCACATGACACCGACCTTTTCCTCCGGACAGGTTTTTCGAACGACCTTGGAACCACTCATTTTACCGCTTGCAATCGTTGCTCCAAGAAATACTGGGTCTGCAATGCCCTGTAATACATTGTCGACAGAGAAGACATTGATCCATTCGATATCAGAAGTCAGTATAGGATCCAAGTGACCGGATTTGTACATGGAATGGAACCAACCGCCGTTTCCGTTTGGAGAGAGCGCAAGCTCGTAAGGGGACTGCATAAGAATTTTCCCAGTAAAATCAGTCGCTGGATTTAATTCCTGTATAAAGAAATGCAAATAGGCAGGGTTATACCCGAAATAATCATGCTCTTCGAAAAAAGTTACCGTATCGGTATAATTGATGTTGCTTGTCATGATGTAAAACGGAATCCATGTATCAACTTTTTTCACAATATCCAATGTGTGTGCGATTAATAGTTCGAATATATATAATTGTTTGTTAAGCCCCATATTAAAACAACCCTTTGGCTTGTCAAAACCAAGTCTTGTCCCTTGCCCGCCTGCAAGCATCAGGAGGCAAAGCTTTCCGGAACGGATGGCATCATACCCAATCGTACGGTATTCCTCCTCCTTTTCGGAAATTTGTGATCGTGTAAGGGCATCGATAGCTTCTATTTTCTCGGATGAATCGGAATTCTTGTCCTTGTGTAAACTGTCAAGAAAGCTCCAGTCGATTTCTGTAATTTGCGATAATAAAATATGGCGTTCATTATCATTTAACTGATCAAAAAATCGGAGCAGGTGTGTCTGCCCTTTTGATTCCAGCAAATTGCTTATTGTTTTAAAGTTCATATAAAAAATTCCTTTCATGACCGCAGTACAAAATCTAGAATAGTATAGCATAGACAGCCGGCCTTTTCAATTATTCAAATATGACTTTCTTGTGAAAACGATGAAAAGAATATTGTAATTTTATGAAGAATCATGTATGATAGGTAAAGCATGTGGTTAAAAATAGTATGTAACATATAATTGACTTTAATGCAAACAATATGGAAGGATAAAGAAAGATGAGTAGGAATAAAGGCAAAATGAGTGCAAATGCAAAATGGGGAATTGCGTTTTTGATAGAGATTGTAGTCATGCTTTTTATGGTAGTCGGTTATTTCTTCTTTTATGCGAATCGAAAGCTTGATAGTATAAAACAACCGGATAATTGGGATGACAGTAAGGAAGCATTGGATATTAACGAGGAAGCAAATGAGGCGCAGAAGGGCTACCGGACGGTAGCATTGTTTGGTATCGATGCGAGAAGTGTTGAATCCATGGGAGAGGGAAATCGAAGCGATTCCATTATCATTGTAAGTATTAATAATGAGACAAAGGAAGTTAAGCTTGTTTCTGTTTATCGTGATTCCCTGCTTGAGGTTGATTATGAGGGTGGCATCACGACAAAGATTACACACGCGTATGCGTATGGCGGACCGGAAATGGCGGTTCGTGCATTGAATGCAAATCTGGACCTTGAGATTACCGATTTTGTAACAGTTAATTTTATGGCACTTGCACAGGCAATTGACGACCTCGGCGGTATCACAATTGACGTAAGAGAAGCAGAGCTTACGATGTTAAATGCATGTATTACTGAACAGATTGGTATTACCGGTGTATATTCAGACGGTGTATTTTCTGCCGGCACACAGCTTTTAAATGGTACGCAGGCAACCGGCTGGGCGAGAATCCGTAGTACAGATCAGGGCGATATCACGCGTACGGAGCGCCAGAGAACCGTCATTGCCAAGATGTTCCAAAAGGCAAAGAGCTCGGATTTGTCAACAATCAATGACATTATTGATGATGTGGTTCCAAATATTTACACGAGCTTAGACAAGGATGAAATCATGGACCTTGCAAAAGGTATATTTGATTACAATCTTGGAGAAACAGTTGGGTTTCCGATGGCGTACATGCCGGTCAATCATGAGACAAAGGGTTCCATTTTGGTGCCTGCCGATTTAACAACAAATGTTTCGGCTCTGCATGAGTTCTTGTTTGGTACAGTTGATTATGTGCCATCTACAAGGGTACAGAATATCAGCTCTTCTTTGCAAAATGAAACCGGTGTTGGAGCACAACAGATAGATATGAATGTTTTTGCTCCGCCGACGGATTAGCAGATTTTGTCATAACAACAATATATAATTAGGAAGAAACAAGGCTTCCTGTCAGCAAAAGCTTCGGTATTTACCGTAGCTTTTGTTTTTTTGTTCTTTTTTCAATATAAAATTCACAAAAAACTAAAATAATGGTTTACAGACGAAGATAAATGCTGTATTATAGGCACATGAGTTTTGAAAACAAAGCAAAAAGACAATTTTGCTTGTTTTATATTTGTAAAACAAAAATATGAGAAAGGAAAAATAAGCATGATGCAGATAAGAGACGAGAGGCGCGATACGGCAGAGCGGGGCATGTATGACAGAAGCTTTGAACATGATAACTGTGGTATCGGAGCAGTGGTAAACATCAAGGGGATTCAGACACACAAAACCGTCAGTGATGCACTCCGGATTGTAGAAAATCTGGAGCATCGTGCAGGCAAGGATGCCGAAGGGAAGACCGGAGACGGCGTTGGCATTCTGTTGCAGATTTCGCATAAATTCTTTAAGAAGGCGGCAGAGGAACTGGGCGTGGATATCGGTATGGAACGTGATTACGGTATCGGTATGTTCTTCTTCCCACAGAATGAGCTTCAGCGTAAGCAGGCGATGAAGATGTTTGAAATCATCGTTGAAAAGGAAGGACTGGAGTTTTTGTGCTGGAGAAAGGTTCCGACGAATCCGGGGATACTCGGCCACAAAGCAGTTGCAGTTATGCCGTATATTATGCAGGCGTTTGTGAAGCGTCCGCAGGCGGTTGAGCGGGGGCTTGACTTTGATCGTAAGCTGTTCGTTGTGCGCCGCGTATTTGAACAGTCAAATGAAGATACTTATGTTCCGTCCTTATCGAGCAGAACAATCGTATATAAGGGCATGTTTTTGGTAGGGGAGCTTCGCTTGTTCTATCAGGACCTGCAGGACGAGGATTATGAGTCGGCAATCGGTCTGGTGCATTCCCGCTTTTCAACCAATACAACACCAAGCTGGCTTCGCGCACATCCGTATCGTTTTCTTGTGCACAATGGAGAGATCAACACGATTCGCGGCAATGAGGATCGTATGATTGCCAGAGAGGAAACAATGGATTCCCAATATTTTAAAGGGGAGTTCCATAAGATTACGCCGGTTCTGGATCCGGATGGTTCGGATTCCGCGAGATTGGATAATGCTCTGGAGTTTTTTGTTATGAACGGAATGCCGCTTCCGCTTGCGGTTATGATTCTTATTCCGGAACCGTGGGATTCCAATAAGTATATGCCGAAGGCAAAACGTGATTTTTATCAATATTATGCAACGATGATGGAACCGTGGGATGGACCGGCATCCATGCTGTTTACAGACGGCGATTACATGGGTGCAGTGCTTGACAGAAATGGTCTTCGCCCATCCCGTTATTATATTACGGATGATGACTATCTGATTCTTTCATCGGAGGTTGGAGTTCTGGATGTAGACCCGGCACGCGTCATTATGAAGGATCGTCTTCGCCCGGGAAAGATGCTGCTTGTAGATACAAAAAATGGCAAGCTCATTTCCGATGAAGAATTAAAAAATCAATATGCAAATGCACAACCGTATGGTGAATGGCTTGACAGCAATCTGACGTATCTGACGGATATCAATATACCGAATGAACGTGTTCCGGAATTGTCCGATGAAGAAAGAAGCAAGCTGCAAAAGGCATTTGGCTACACATATGAAGAATTTAAAACTGCGATTCTGCCGATGGCACAAAATGGTGCAGAGGCAATTGCAGCAATGGGGGATGACACACCGCTGGCGGTTTTATCGAATCAGAAGCTTCCGTTGTTTAATTATTTTCATCAGTTGTTCGCGCAGGTGACGAATCCGCCGATTGATGCGATTCGTGAGGAAATTGTAACGTCGACAACTGTATATCTCGGTCGTGACGGAAATATATTAGAGGAAAAGCCGGAAAATTGCAGAGTGCTTCGCATCAATAATCCAATTCTCACCAACACGGATATGTTGAAAATTAAAAATCTGAATACAGAAAATCTGAAAGCGGCAGTTGTTCCGATTACTTATTATAAGAATACGTCGCTTGAGAAGGCGATTGACCGTATATTTGTTGAGGCAGATAAGTTTTTCCGGGATGGTGCCAATATCCTGATACTATCCGATCGCGGGGTGGATGAAAATCATGTTGCAATTCCATCGCTGCTTGCTGTTTCTGCGATGCAGCAGCATCTTGTACGCACAAAGAAACGTACCTCTGTGGCACTTGTAATCGAGAGTGCGGAGCCGCGAGAGGTTCATCATTTTGCGACTCTGCTTGGTTATGGAGCCTGTGCAATTAATCCGTATCTTGCGATTGACACAATCAAGGATATGGTGGATACCCATTTCTTAAATAAGGATTTCTATGCCGCTGTAAATGATTACAACAGTGCCGTACTGCATGGAATTGTAAAGATTGCTTCGAAGATGGGTATCTCAACGGTACAGTCTTATCAGGGCTCCCAGATTTTTGAGGCGGTCGGATTGTCGGAAGATTTTGTTAAGAAATATTTTACAAATACAGTCAGCCGTGTCGGCGGTGTCGGTATTAAAGAAATTCAGCAGAGAGTGGAGGAGCTTCACAATTCAGCCTTCGATCCGCTGGGACTTTATACAAATTTAAGTCTGGAGAGCATCGGAAGCCACAAGATGCGGAGCGGTAAGGAGGAGCATCTTTACAATCCGAATACGATACATCTTTTGCAGCAGGCGACATGGACGAATAACTATGAATTGTTCAAGCAGTATTCTGCGGCAATTGATGAGGAGGAGCAGCCGTTCCATCTTCGGGGACTTATAGAGTTTCGTTATCCGGAAAAGGGAGGTATTCCGCTTGACGAGGTGGAGTCGGTTGAATCGATTGTAAAGCGGTTTAAAACGGGTGCCATGTCATATGGATCGATATCCGAGGAGGCACATGAGTGTATGGCAATTGCCATGAACCGTCTCGGCGGAAAATCCAATTCCGGAGAGGGCGGCGAAAGCTTAGAGCGTATGCGCGGCGAAAAGGATGGCTTAAACAGGTGCTCTGCGATTAAACAGGTTGCCTCGGGACGATTCGGTGTCACATCTGAATATCTGACAAGTGCCAAAGAGATTCAGATAAAGATGGCGCAGGGAGCAAAGCCGGGAGAAGGAGGACATCTTCCGGGCGGTAAGGTATATCCGTGGATTGCAAAGACAAGACATTCAACGCCGGGGGTTGGTCTGATCTCGCCGCCACCGCACCATGATATATATTCCATCGAGGATTTAGCACAGTTAATCTACGACTGTAAAAATGCAAATAAGGATGCAAGAATTTCTGTGAAGCTTGTTTCTGAGGCAGGCGTCGGAACGATTGCTGCCGGTGTTGCAAAAGCGGGCGCACAGGTAATTCTTATATCCGGTTACGATGGAGGTACCGGTGCTGCACCGAGAAATTCCATACACCACGCCGGACTTCCGTGGGAGCTTGGACTTGCGGAGACACATCAGACATTGATTATGAATGACCTTCGAAATAAAGTGATTCTCGAGACAGACGGAAAGCTGATGACAGGCCGTGATATTGCAATTGCGGCGATACTCGGCGCTGAGGAGTTTGGGTTTGCAACAGCACCACTTATCACGATGGGCTGTGTTATGATGCGTGTTTGTAATCTGGATACATGTCCGGTCGGTGTTGCGACACAGAATCCGGAGCTTCGCAAGCGTTTTAAGGGCAAGCCGGAATATGTAATGAACTTTATGCGGTTTGCTGCACAGGAATTGCGGGAATATATGGCAAAGCTCGGAGTGCGTACAGTGGATGAGCTTGTCGGCAGGACAGATTTGATTTGTGCCGGCGAAAAGGCAGATGCATATAATATTGATTTATCGCGTATAATCGAGAATCCGTTTGCAAAGGATGCGCAAAACAAGATAAGTTATAACGATAAGCATCCGTATAATTTTGAACTGGAAAAGACAATCGATGAAACGGTTCTTATGAGTAAGCTTGGAGCATCCCTTGATAAAAAATCAAAAAAGACGATTGAGATTGATGTGTCCAACACTGATCGTTCACTTGGAACAATATTCGGTTCAGAGATTACAAGACGATATGGCACGACACTTGAGGAGGATACCTTTGTCGTAAAATGCCATGGAAGCGGAGGACAGAGCTTCGGTGCGTTTATTCCGAAGGGACTTACATTAGAATTGATTGGCGACAGCAATGATTACATCGGAAAGGGTTTGTCCGGCGGAAAAATCATTGTATACCCGCAAAGCACGATACGCTATGAAGCATCTGAAAATATTATCGTCGGAAATGTAGCGCTCTATGGTGCTACCTCCGGTAAGGCATTTATAAACGGTGTAGCCGGTGAGCGTTTTGCAGTTCGTAATTCCGGTGCAACGGCAGTAGTCGAAGGCGTCGGAGAACATGGCTGTGAGTACATGACAGGCGGAAGGGTTGTGATTCGCGGCGCGACCGGACAGAA
Source organism: uncultured Bacteroides sp. (assembly GCA_964563955.1). Taxonomy (GTDB): domain Bacteria; phylum Bacillota; class Clostridia; order Lachnospirales; family Lachnospiraceae; genus Coprococcus_C. Next base: position 35,014 of record CAZLZH010000023.1, read on the forward strand.
CTT
>CAZLZH010000024.1:0-33827 GCA_964563955.1 uncultured Bacteroides sp.
CCGATATCATGCAAAAGGCCGGCCCTCTTCGCCATTCTGACATCCAGCCCCATTTCCGCTGCAAGCAGCCCGGAAAGCTGTGCCACTTCAATCGAATGCTTCAACGCATTCTGTCCATAACTGGTTCTGAACTTCATCTTACCAAGTAAGCGAACCAGTTCAGGATGTATTCCATGAACGCCAACTTCAAGAGTCGCAGCCTCTCCTTCTTCACGCATCATGGTTTCGACCTCTTTTTGAGCCTTCTCCACCATCTCTTCAATACGTGCCGGATGGATTCTTCCATCCACAATCAACTTCTCAAGTGCAATTCTTGCAACTTCCCGGCGAACCGGATCAAAGCTTGAAAGCAAAACTGCCTCCGGTGTATCATCAATAATTAAATCCACACCCGTCATCGTCTCCAAAGTACGGATATTCCGTCCTTCTCGACCGATAATTCTGCCTTTCATCTCGTCATTCGGCAATTGAACTAAAGATATCGTTGTCTCAGAAACGTGATCAACTGCACATTTCTGAATTGCTGTAACAACGTAATCCTTTGCCTTCTTATCTGCTTCTTCTTTTGCTCGTGCTTCTAATTCCTTGACCATGACTGCTGTTTCATGCTTCACTTCGTCTTCAACAGTCTTTAATAAGTATTCCTTTGCCTGTTCAGAGGTTAATCCGGAAATTCTTTCCAGTTCCTGAGTCCTTTTTGCTTCCAAATCTGAAACTTCCTGCTTCAGCTTCGTGAGTTCTGCCTCTTTTTTTGATAATGCAGACTCTTTCTTCTCAACGGCTTCTGTCTTACGATCAAGATTTTCCTCTCTTGAAAGAACGCGTTTTTCCATACGTTGAAGTTCATTCCGACGATCCTTGACTTCTTTGTCAATCTCATTCTTCGTCTTCATGGCTTCTTCTTTCGCCTCAAGAAGTGTCTCACGCTTTTTTGCCTCCGCAGCTTTCAGTGCTTCATCTATAATCTCTCTGGCCTTGTCCTCTGCTTTACCGATTTTTGCTTCTGCAACATTCTTACGATATGCTATCGCCAAAAACCATGTAACGAGAATTGCCACCAAAAGTATTACAGCAAAGATCACATACTTGATTGCTTCGTCTGACAACTCAGGAGCACCTCCTTATTTAGTTTTATTGCATAATTACAACACTTAAATATTATACTCTTTTCATACGAGTGTCAAGAAATTATTTATCTTTTTAGTGCAATTTGTAATAAAAAACATATCGGAATTCTATATTTTTTCTATATTTTTTCTATATTTTGACACTGCTCTCCGTATGTCCTCATAACAAAATCCACGGCGTGCAAAAAAAGCATACATGCGTCTTACTTGTGCTTCATCCTCAAAATCGATATCTGCATATCGTCTTTTCAGCAACTGACGAACCGATTCCTCCTCATCGATTTCGAGTTCAGAAAGCAACATGCGCGTCATATCCGCAGGCACACCTTTGCCGGATAATTCCAATGCAATCCGTCTGCTTCCCCTGCTCTGTATATGACCTTTGATATAAGAAAGCGCATAACGTTCATCGCTTAGATACCCATAATCAATCAGCTTGTCTAAAGCCTCATCAATCTCAGAATCTTGATATCCTTTTTCCTTCAATTTGTCGATTAGTTCTTTTTTAGAGCGGTCACAAAAACTCAAATAATAAACCGCTGTATCAAAAGCGCTGTAATTGGTCTTTGCACGCTTACTCATCTATCTGCTTTGTTCCTTCTTCCGCTTTTGATGTTTCTCCCGTCTCTGTCTGTACACCGATTCCACACTTCTCGCGAACCTGCTGTTCGACATCTGCCATTATCTCCGGATGGTTTGCAAGATAAAGCTTTGTATTTTCCCTGCCCTGGCCAATCTTTTCGCCCTGGTAAGAATACCATGCACCGGATTTGTTAATAATATCATGAAGTACTGCCAAATCCAGAATATCTCCCTCTCTGGATATTCCCTTGCCAAACATAATATCAAACTCTGCTTCCTTAAACGGCGGTGCTACCTTATTCTTAACAACCTTGACTCTCGTACGGTTTCCGACAACCTCTCCGCCAACCTTCAATGTCTCAATACGTCTGACATCCAGCCGGACAGAGGAATAGAATTTCAATGCACGGCCACCGGTTGTCGTCTCCGGATTTCCAAACATAATTCCAACCTTTTCACGAAGCTGGTTAATAAATATAACAACACAATTTGACTTGCTGATGATACCCGTAAGCTTACGAAGCGCCTGCGACATCAGTCTTGCCTGCAAGCCGACATGGGAATCTCCCATCTCACCGTCAATCTCCGCCTTTGGAACAAGTGCGGCAACGGAGTCTACGATTATAACATCCACTGCGCCGGAACGAACCATCGTCTCAGTAATTTCCAGTGCCTGTTCTCCGTTATCCGGCTGCGATATGTACAGATTATCAATATCAACACCGATATGGGAAGCATAGACCGGATCAAGTGCATGCTCTGCATCAATAAAGCCCGCAATACCGCCCATCTTCTGCACCTCAGCAACAACATGAAGTGCAACAGTTGTCTTACCACTGGATTCTGGACCATATATTTCTATCACACGTCCCTTCGGCATACCTCCAAGTCCCAATGCAATATCAAGACTTAAGGAACCGGTCGGAACAACCTCTATACTCATATTGGCAGAACGGTCACCAAGCTTCATAACCGAACCCTTGCCATATTGTTTTTCTATCTGCGCCAAAGCCGCATCCAATGCTTTCATCTTTTCTTCACTTGCCATAACTTACCTCCTTGACTGCCCGTTGCAAGGGCAATAAAACATATGTTCGTTTTTCATACTATACTACACCTAAGTCAGGTTTGTCAATAAGAAAATCGAACATTTGTTCAATTTTATTTATTCTTCGAAATGATACGCTAAAAGAAATTGTAACCGATGGATGTTTTGTTGTAAAGAATCAATTTGTAGCATCCGAATAAGCCTTGCGCGATATTTTATAGATTGCTATAATAACGGCATGAGTGTTTTAGCAGTTATCGCAGAATTTCATCCATACCATAACGGACACAGCTATCTTCTTGAAAAAGCAAAGTCCATTACGCATGCCGATTATGCCTTATCGATCATGAGCGGCAATTTTTTGCAGCGCGGTTCTATCGCCCTTTGGAATAAATACGACCGCGCGGCCATGGCAGTTTCCGGCGGCTTTGACCTTATATTAGAGCTTCCCGCCGTCTATGCAACAGGAAGTGCCGGTGATTTCGCAATGGGGGCTGTGAGTATCCTCGATAAGCTTCACTGTGTGGATTTTCTGGCATTCGGTGTTGAAACACAGGATATGGAACTATTTGATCAAGTATCTGACACACTCATTGAAGAGCCGGCTGCCTATCAGACAGTCTTAAAACAAGCATTGAGTGATGGGAATTGCTTCCCTTCAGCAAGACAGCACGCACTCGCCTTCGTATGCGGCAAGGAGGCTTCCGCTTTATTGAAGGAGCCAAACAATACGCTTGCACTTTCTTATATCTGCGCCCTAAAAAAACTGAAATCCCCGATTAAACCGGTTCTGATTAAACGTATATCCTCTGGGTATCACGACACTGAGCTGCAAACTGCCATCAATTCTACAACTGCCATCAATTCTGCAACTGCCATCAGTTCGGCAACAGCCATCCGCGCGTTCTTAGAGCAGGGAGTCCCTGCCGGTGAACTTGCAGCACAGGTTCCGGCTGGAACTCTTTCCTATATTGACACGCCGGATCACAGCTTTTTGAATGACGCGCTTTTAACTCCGTTTGTCCAATCCTGCCTCCTGCAGAAGGAACGGTTATCGGATATATGCGATTTATCGCCGCATTTATACGAGAAGCTGTTAAAGCTTCCGGCAGACAGCAGTTATAATGAGGTCCTGCATGCGCTGAAATCAAAAGATATGACCCTCAGCCGCATCGCGCGCGCGCTGATTCATATGCTTCTTGGCTACAAAGAACAGCAGCGCAGACTATTTATAGAGAATGGCTATGCCTTTTATGCAAATATACTGGCACTCCGCAAACATTCCAGTGCGCTTGTAAAATTATGCCATACAAATTCTGAAATACTGGTCATTACAAAAAAAGCGGATTTTGCTTCCCTGCTTGCCTCTTATCCCCTCGTCCATACGCAGGCTGCAAATACAATGTGGCAGCTTGACCAGACTGCGGCTTCTCTTTACAATGCCGTCTATTATAACCATTATAACAAGCGGCTTCCAAATGATTTCACGGTCTCCCTCCCAGTTCTATAACGAAATGGCACTGCATAGATTTTATTATGCAGGAAACCGGCTTCTTACCTGTGAATACGGTTTCTTCCCAACAAAAAAGGGAGTTCCTCTATGTTTTTATGTCTTATAATCGCCTTGCTCATGCTTGTAGGAAATAATCAGCTTGTCATAGACGGTGCACGCTACGGACTTATGCTGTGGTATCATGACGTCCTTCCTCTGCTTCTCCCCTTTATGATTTTGTCGAATTTATTTGTACTTCGATTGCGAAAGCAGAAATCCCCCGGCAAATACGCAATTGCCGTGTTGTTTTTGCTCGGTCTTTTATGCGGATATCCCCTCGGTGCAAAAATCGCTGCTGATTTCACGAAGGAAAACATATTAGATAAACGTCTCGCAACACTGCTTCTTCCAATATGCAACAATGTAAGCCCGATGTTTTTATCCGGCTATATCTGCCATATTGTACTTGCTGACCGCTGCTCCTTTGTATTCATCCTCGCAATGCTTTATATTCCATATATTCTTATCACAGCAGCCAGTCTTTTGCTCTGTCATCACCATTTCACTATCTATCCTCAAAGCGATGTGAAACATGTACAATCGCAGGCGGTCACAGCCGACTCTGTTTTACTGCAATCCATCATCCAAATCACCTATGTCGGCCTGTATATCATGCTCTGTTCCATTCTCGTCTATTTAATCAAAGGCATCCCGAAGCTTCCCGAACATGCAGGAACGATATTCTGCGGTATATTGGAGGTCACACAGGGCACAAAAGCCATCGCCATGACATCTTTTTCACCGGAAATAAAAACAGCCCTGATTCTTGCATGCACCTCTTTCGGCGGAATATCCGCCATACTTCAAACAAAGCAGGTTCTGCAAAAATCAGGACTTTCCCTGACATATTATATTGTAATAAAACTGTTGAGTGCGTGTACGACAGGATATTTGACCTATTTGTTACTCGTCTAGGAAGTCATCAAACTCGTCATCATCCTCTTCATCCTCGTCACGCTCACCATATACATCGATATCGTCATCATCCTCTTCATCCATGTCGTCCTCCTCCATGGATTCCTCCTCCTGACCCATGACAGGCTGCGGAATCTGAGCACCGCCGTCAGAAAATGCGCTGTCAAGCTCATCGGATGCCTCATAGGACATATTGGAAGATGCTGTAAACATGTTGATGTTTGTCTCCATCTCTGTCATATTTGTCTCAATTACATATGTATCATTTTCAAGCGATTCAATCAATACACGGTAATTTTCCTTTTCCATATCGTGAATCTTCTGGAAAATATCGCGCATCTCTGTCAGCTTGTCCTTTGTATAGTACATCGCACCAAGCCGAATCTCATTTGCTTCCTCGGAAGCCTGATCTACAATCTGCTGTGCCTGATTTCTTGCCATCTCCAAAATCTCATCTGCACGAATATTTGCAAGACGTGTAATTTCATTCTGCTCAATCATGCGATTTGCCTCATTGACCGACTCTGTGATAATCGCGTCAGAACGTGTTCTTGCATCTGCAAGAATCATCTCCTTGTTGCGCATAATCTTTTTGCAGCGTTCAATTTCCCCCGGGAGTTTTAATTCCAATTCATCAAGCATTGCAAGAAGCTCTGATTTCTGAACTGTAATTTTCGTCTGTGAAAGCGGTGCCGCCTTACAATTCTCAATATAGACCTTGATCTCGTCGATCATGCTTTCAACGCCCTTTTTTCCCATGTTAAGATTCCTCCTATGATTCCTTCCTCTTTACCTTGCTTTTTCTATATCAATAACCTGTCTCAAGTCTGCTTATTTCTTTATGTCCAAATCATTAATATGTTCTATCAACTTAGGAATAATACATCCTGGAACGAATTCTGTCAAATCCACCCCATATCTGGCATATTCTTTTACTACACTGGAGCTCAGATACGAGTACTGAAGGCTGGTCGACAAAAACACTGTATCAACATCCTTCGCAACCATCCGGTTGCTCTGTGCCATCTGCATCTCTAAATCAAAGTCCGTCAATGCCCGAAGTCCCCGAATAATGACATTTGATTTTTTTTGTTTTACAAAATCAACAAGCAGTCCGTCAAAAAATTCTACGGACACATTCTCAATTTCGGAAACTACATCCTTCAACATAGTAACACGTTCTTCTAAAGAAAACAATGGTTTTTTTGACGTATTGTTCAAAACTCCAACTATCACATGGTCAAAAATGCCGGCTGCCCTCTTAATGATATCCAAATGTCCAAGCGTCACAGGGTCAAAGCTTCCCGGATATACTGCTATACTCATACTGTCTCCTTTTTCCTCATAAATACATGTTTATTTGTCTTATATCGCTTATCCTTTGTAATTTCAAATCCAAGAGCATCAACATAGGAAAAATCCTCCTCCAGTGCTGCTTCCACAATCAACAGAGTATCTTCCGTAAATTTTTTATTGCTCAAAATCTCAAGCACACGCCGTTCCAGCCCCTTTTGATACGGGGGATCCATAAATATAATATCATAATCAATTACCGGGAGGGATGACACATAGCTCACTGCGTCAAACTTTCGGATTTCCGCCCGGTCAATGAGCTTTGTAAACCGAAGGTTGTCCTCAATGCATGCCACAGCATTTTTTGCCTGTTCCACAAAGGTACAGCTCCCTGCACCACGGGACAACGCCTCGATACCGATACTGCCCGAACCCGCAAACAAATCCAAAAATTTTGAATCTACAACCTCACCGGTCAAAATATTAAATAATGTCTCTTTTATTCTATCCGTTGTCGGTCTTGTATCTAATCCCTCAATTGTTTTTAACGGCAGACTCCGCGCCGTTCCTGCCACTACTCGCATATTCTTTGATTCCTTTTTTGATTTAATTGTCTCCAAGTATCGTCTTCTTCAGCCAGATTCCCGTCTCAGACAAATCGTCATCCGTCCAGCCGGATGTCTTCGTGCATGAGGACTTAATCAATGCGGAAGTCTCTTCCTTATTTGACAAGCTCCATGCCGCATAGGAAAGGTTGTTGTCATTGATTAAGTCAAACCATTTATCCGCCTGATCATAATCAATTCCGCCATTACCGGACGCATCACAGATAGAAAACTCGCTGACAAAAATCGGAAGCCCTTTGGAAAGTGCAGTCGTCACCTTGCTCCGGATATTGTCCGTATGGGTTGCCGCATAAAAATGAACGGCATACATAATATTATCATAACCTGTAATCGGGTCGTCTGCTGCGATATCCACATCCTGTGACCATGTCGGTGTTCCCACGATAATAATGGCATCCGCATCGTTCTCCCGGATAATCGGAATAACCTCCTCCGCATAAGACTTTACATCGGACCATGTTGTTCCACCATTTGGCTCGTTACAGATTTCATAGATGACATTGTCATAATCCTTATAGGTTGCTGACATCTCCTGAAAGAATTCCTTTGCCTCCGATTTGTAGGTCTGCGGATTCTGATCGCCAAGCACATGCCAATCGATAATGACATACATGCCAAGCTCTGTTGCAGCCTCCACGCCTGTCTGTACCAAGCCCTTCAGCTTCTGCTTGTCACCACCTGTACAATATCCGCTGTCCTCGCCGGAATACATTGCAATTCTTATTAGATTGGCACCCATATCATCCCGCAGGCTTTGGAAGGCATCCTTGTTCACATATTCCGGAAACCATGCAATACCGTGGGTGCTTACACCCTTTAACTGATATTTTTCACCATTCTTATCGACAATATCCGTACCGTCAACCACCAGTTTTCCATGGTTGTCAAATGGAGTTCCGGATTCAACCTCCTTTTTTTCAGCAGGCTTTACAGCCTCGGTTGTCCCTTCTTCCTCCTCATCCTTTTGTACGGTATCCGTGTATTCTTTTCCGTCAATATAAAGCTTTGCACTGTCGCAGACAGCCTGTAAATCCTCCTTGGAAGGCACTGTCAGAATCACACCGATGTCACGTATATCACCAACTGCCGAAATCTGTGCATTGTAGTCCACACTTGTAATTGTAAGTGTTGTTCCGCTCAGGGAAACTGTACCGTTCCACGAGCTGTCAAGTGTCGTTTTATCCGGCACTGTCATCTCAATCTTCCAATTATCCAGTGCATTGTCTGTCTTATTTGTAATCGAAGCATCCAGCTGCCCGGAGTAGCCGCCTGCGCTTTCCCAGCCATTGCTGTTCGTCACGGTAACATAACAGCTTTTCTCTGCAGTCTCCTCCTGTTTTGCCTCAGTTGTTGCAGTCTCTGTCGTGTCCGCATCAGTCTCGCTGGCAAGCTCTGTCACTGCCTCCGTCGTCGTATCCTCTTTTTCTTTTTTCCCGCCTTTTACAACAAAGAAAACAAGAACACCGATTACAACCGCCAGTGCAATGATAATTGCAATCAAAATTTTATTGCTACCCTTTTTCATTGTTTTTCCTCCTATAATATGGATTGCGCCTATGGTCTCTTCTCCTGTAACATAATATATAACCGATATAAATCAACTTCATTATACGCATTGCCTCTTGCCCGCTCGGACTCAATAATCTGCTTTTTTCTTCCCGTCTTTATAATCACCTGATAAGCAAGCGGATTCTTCTCATTTTGACCGATAAAAATCGGCTTTATATCCAGGTTACGGATATCTGCAAGTGCAATCTCGATATGTCGTTTCTTATCATGATATGTAAAGCTTCCATCTGTAATCGCAGCAATGCCCTTACCTTCGTACCGTTCAAACTTATCGCCAATCACAAGTAAAATGAGAACAATACAAAGCAACAGAACAAACACACTCACAATATTACTCACATAGGCAATGCCTATCAGCTTGCTGCTCAAGGTCGATGCCGTTCCAAACAATATAATACAAAAAACAAAAGTAAAAAAAATCGCTCTTCTCCAGCTTGTAATATATCCAACCTTTACTTCCATGTCTCTTTCCTTCCATTCGTCAATCAAGTGTCTATTATATTCTTTTTTCGCTTTTTCGGCAATACCTTCCTGTAATCATCCTACAAAACCGCATCTGGATTTTCAGTTCCATATCCCTGCCTTACCCTTGGAGGCTTACAGGTATCCGCGTATTGCCGCAGCACATCCTGCGCAATCTTTAACATATCCGCATGATTGTAAATATCCGCAAGTGTGAAAAGTGCCTCCCCGCTCTGCCGGATGCCAAAGAAATCACCCGGTCCCCGCAATTTTAAATCCTCACTTGCGATATAGAACCCGTCATTTGAATTTTCCAGCACCCGAAGCCGCTCCATGGATTCCTCAGATTCTTTTCCATTTATAAAAATACAATACGATTGCTTTTTTCCTCTTCCGACTCTTCCACGAAGCTGATGAAGCTGCGCCAGACCGAACCGCTCTGCATTTTCTACCATCATGACTGTCGCATTCGGATTATTGACGCCGACCTCGATAACCGTCGTAGACACAAGCACATCAATTTCTCCTTCCAAGAAGGAGTGCATAATCTCATTCTTTTCATCTGCCTTCATCTGTCCATGCAGCATCTCGACTCTCGTGCCCTTTGGTAGGTTTGCCCGCATCGTATCTACATATTCCGTCACATTCGTCACATCGAGCGTATCGCTCTCCTCCACCATCGGACAGACAACATACACTTGACTTTTTTCCTGTACCTGTCCCGCTATAAATCGATATGCGGTTGCCCGGTAATTCGTTCCAACCACACAGTTTTTTATCGGCTTCCGTCCTTTCGGAAGCTCTGTTATCATCGAAATATCCAAATCCGCATACAAGATGATAGCAAGCGTCCGAGGAATCGGCGTTGCGCTCATAACAAGCGTATGTACTGCATTTCCTTTGTTTGATAACTTCTTTCGCTGATTGACACCAAACCGATGCTGTTCGTCTGTAATGACAAGTGCAAGGTTCTTAAACTCCACCTTATCCTCCAGCAGCGCATGTGTTCCGATCATTATATCGATATCTCCGTCTTTTATCTGTTCATAAATACCTCTTTTTTCTTTCAACGAAGTGGAGCCAACCAAACAGGCTGTCCGGATTCCATATCTTGCAAACAAAACAGACAGCTCATCAAAATGCTGTTTAGCGAGTACCTCAGTCGGTGCCATAAACGCCCCCTGATATCCCTGCTTCGCACATGCAAGAAGTGCGGCGGCAGCAACAATCGTCTTACCGGAACCGACATCTCCCTGTACCAGCCGATTCATAACGACATCACTTCCCATATCGGCGAGAATATCTTCAATTGCCTGCTGCTGTCCCTTTGTAAGCGAAAACGGCAGGTCTGTTACAAATTCAGAAACTGCCTTTCCCTGTATAATCGGATGTGTATTAAGACATGCCTGATTCTCCTTTTTCATCGTCCCCATATCATACAGAAACTGATAAAATTCATCGAAGGCGAGACGCCGAATCGCATTTTTCAAAACAAGTTCATTCATTGGAAAATGTACATTTTCATATGCCTCGGAAAGTTCCATCAGACTAAACTTAAGCCGGATATCATCCGGAATATAATCCTCCATGCTGCAAATCAGTTCTCTGGATGCCATAATCGCCTTTTGAAATGTCTTGTTCGACAGCCCGCTTGTAAGAGGATAAACAGGCTGCATCTCCTGCTGCATATTTTTATAAACCGGCTGTTTATAATACTCAGCCTGTTCCATCACACGCATGCCATTTTTGATTTTAATTGTTCCAACAAATATGTATGTCTCTCCCTTATGAAATACATTTCGAAGATACGGCTGGTTAAACCATGTCATATGCAAAGATACACTACCATCACTTACCGTCATCGTAGAAAGCTTCAGGCTCCGCACCTGTCTGACTGTGACATAGGACGTAATCATCCCACGCACTGCATGCCGTTCTCCGACTGCCGCATCCTGAATTGCAATCGGTTCTTCATAGGTAAGATAATTGCGCGGATAAGTATGAAGCAAATCATCAATAGTAACAATACCAAGCCTTGCAAATGCCTCTGCTGTCTTATCTCCAATCCCTTTAATTGTCTGAATATTATCTCCTGCCTGCATGGTTCTCCTAATCTGAAAAAAACCTGATAAGACACACTTGCCCCTTATCAGGTTTTCTTTCTTATAACCTTATTCTAATGATACAATATAATAGTAAACCGGCTGTCCACCCATATGAAGTTCCATCTCATAATCCGGATAGGCTTCCTGTAATGCTTCCAAAAGCGCATTCGCGTCCTTTTCTTCCACATCACTTCCGTAATAGATGCTTAAAATCTCTGAGTCTTCCTCTGACATTGCTGCAATCATATCCTTTACGACCTGAACAATATCCGTACCGACCGCTTGAATTCCTTCATCATCAATTCCCATATAGTCTCCGGTCTTGATTTCTTTTCCGTCTATCGATGTATCACGCACCGCATAGGTAACCTGTCCGCTCTTGACCGCTCCCATACCGGCTTCCATCGCCTCTTTGTTCTCCTCCGGTGATAAGGAATCCTCAAAAGAAATCAATGCGCTGATTCCCTGCGGGATTGTCTTAGTCGGAATAACAATCACATTCTTATCTTCTTCTATATCTGCTGCCTGATTGGCTGCTAGTATAATATTTTTATTATTCGGGAACACAAATACGGTCTCCGCATTCACCTGTTCGATTGCCGATAGAACGTCCTCTGTGCTCGGATTCATTGTCTGACCGCCCTCAATAATATGGTCAACGCCCAAATCCGTAAAAATCGCATTTAATCCCTCGCCAACCGATACCGCTACAAAGCCATAAGGCTTCTTTGGCTGTGTGTTCATTGCCTCCTGTTCTGCGGCTCTTCTTCTGTCCTGCTCATGAATCACCTTTTCCTTGTGTTCTTCCCGCATATTGTCTATCTTCATGCTCGTAAGCTGGCCATATTCCAGTCCCTTCTCGAAAGCAAGGCCCGGATGGTTTGTATGCACATGAACCTTGACAATCTCATCATCTGATACAACAACAAGAGAATCTCCGATTGATGTCAGATATTCTTTGAATTTTGCCTCGATCTCCATATTGTACTCTTTTTCAAGCATAATGATAAACTCTGTACAATAGCCATATTTAATATGTGAAGTATCAATCTCCTCGGAAGATGTCGTCTGAGTCTTTGGCGCTCCGCCTGAGAGCAGCTTTTCCTCTACGACTTCCTTTCCTGTCAGTCCGTTGTAAGCACCTGTCAAAAACTCCATAAGTCCTTGTCCGCCGGAATCAACAACCCCTGCCTCTTTCAGTACCGGCAGCAGCTCCGGTGTATGCTTTAAGACTTCAAATCCATGGTCTAACAGTTCCTGTCCCATAGTCTCAAAATCCATATTCATCTCGGACAATTCAATCGCTTTTTCTGCCACGCCCTTCGCAACTGTCAGAATTGTACCTTCCTTCGGCTTCATAACCGCCTTATATGCCGTTTCCACGCCCCGTACAAATCCATCTGCCAAAACAGCCGTCGTAATCTTCTTTTTGTCTTTAATCTCCCTGCAAAAGCCTCTTAAAAGCTGTGACAAAATAACACCGGAGTTTCCTCTTGCTCCGCGGAGTGAACCGCTTGAAATCGTCTTAGAAAGCTCTTCCATAGTCGGATTAACCAGCGCACTTACCTCCTTGGCTGCTGCCATGATTGTAAGTGACATGTTAGAGCCGGTATCTCCATCCGGCACCGGAAATACATTCAATTCATTGATATAATCCTTGTTTTTCTCTAAATTGTATGCGCCTGCAATAAATGCTTTCTGTAGCAATTGGGCATCTATTATCTTTATAGCCACTTGTCTATCCTCCTTCACTAATCAATCACACGGACACCTTCGACAAAGATGTTGATTGCTTTTACTTTCATTCCTGTCATCTCCTCTACGGAGTAACGAACTGTATTAATCAAATTATCGCATACCGTCGAAATGCTGACTCCGTACGCAACAATGATATGAAAATCAATAGACAAATCATTTGCTTCTCCGATTACAACATTGACGCCTTTGCTTACGCTGTCACCCTTCAGCAGCTTTGCAATTCCGTCCTTCATGCTGATTGTTGCCATTCCGACAATACCAAAGCATCCAAGCGCTGCATGTCCTGCATATTGAGCGATGACTTCATTTTCTATAATTATCTCACCATTTTCGTTCGATAAACAACCTTTCATATGCTTACCTCCTTGCATAATTCTGTAAACTTATATCCTGTCTTACTATATTATAGACAAATTTACACACTTCCTATCCTTGCATTTTAACATACCGGCTATCATCTGTAAATCACTTTTAAATAAGGTCATTGTCACCATGTCTATCTCTATTCTGCGCGGAGATGTTCTATTTCTTCCTGTTCTTTTCCCGTTCCTGTTGCAATTCCGCGCGAAGTTTTTCTATTTCCGCCTGCGCTCTTTCCCGCTCCTGTTTCAATTCTGCTTTCGCCTTCTCTGCTTCTTCCTGTGCTTTCTCTGCTTCTTCCTGCGCTTTCTTCGTCGCTGCCCGCTCCGCCTGTATATCCATATGTTCCATATTCTCAAACCAGTTTCCCATCTGACCGCCTCCGATTACTTTTCTCAAACAAGCAGTCGCTTCTGATACCGAAACCTGCATTTTCATAAACAATGCCCATAGTGCATTCACAATTGTGCGGACAATACTTTCCGATGCATGCTCTACAATTCCTCGGATTTCCTCCTGATTCGAATTGATGAAATCCGTGAAATCCTGTGGCGTCTGAATTCGGTTTATCATGATTAAAAGCGACATTTCATCTTCATGCAACAATAATTCTTCATTCGATAACTGATGTATATTCAACAGCCGGTATGTAAAATTCGGGATATACGATGCGAATATCTCATTTAAAAAGACACGTTCACCCAAAGTCATAGGTGCTGTCCATTGACCGGTACCTTCATAATAAACAATTGGAAGAATCGGTGGATACAGAAAACTCTTATTCTTCGAATTACCAATTAGATTTTTCTCCATCGTTTTTGCATAATCATCCCAGATACATACCATATACCTTAACAACTGCATAGATATATTATAATCGACATCACTTTTATGTTCAATAAGTGAAATCAAATATGTGCGTCGTTAAGCGAACCACAAAAAACAGCGCATGCTCAACATGCGCTGTTTTTTCATCTTGACTCAAATATACTAAGCTCTCTCGACCTTACCTGACTTCAAGCACTGTGTGCAAACATAAATCTTCTTAGGAGTACCGTTAACTACTGCCTTAACAGACTTGATGTTTGATTTCCACATTCTGTTTGATCTTCTATGAGAATGGCTCACATTGTTACCGAAATGAGCTCCTTTTTCACAAATACTACACTTTGCCACCGTTAGCACCTCCTTGACAAATATTAAGCCCTGCTTATAGTTTTTCTCCCTCTCGGGCTCGCAACAGTGATATTCTACCAAATAACAATCTAATATGCAAGAAAAATTTTTACATTTTTTTATTTTTTTCTTCTCACGAAGATAATTACATATTAAATCATGGAAAGCTGGATTCTGTGCTTGTTAAGATCCACACTCAAAACCGTGACATCCACGATATCTCCAACCGAGACAACCTCCAGCGGATGCTTGATGTATTTATCGGACATTTTGGAAATATGAACCAATCCGTCCTGATGTACCCCGATATCCACGAAAGCGCCGAAATCAATGACATTTCGAACCGTACCCTTTAGCTGCATGCCCTCCTTTAAATCCTTCATCTCAAGCACATCGCTTCGAAGGATTGGCTTTGGCATCTCCTCACGCGGATCCCTGCCCGGCTTCTCAAGCTCCGTTACGATATCCTTTAGGGTAGGCTCTCCTATTCCGAGCTCATGCGCAAGCTTCCCGGCATCTTTAATCTTTTTGCCAAGCCCCCGCATGCCTCCATGCCTCAAATCCTCTCCCGTAACTCCGATCTTCTCCATGAGTGCCTTCGTTGCCTCGTAGCTTTCCGGGTGGACACTCGTCGCATCCAAAATCTCATCTCCGCCGTGAATCCGCAGGAATCCCGCACACTGCTCATACGCCTTCGGTCCAAGCTTTGCAACCTGCAAAAGCTCCTTGCGATTATAAAAGCGTCCATGCTCATCCCGATATGCCACAATGCTCCTTGCCAATGTCTTATTGATACCGGACACATAAGATAGAAGCGGTGCCGACGCCGTATTCAGGTCAATACCCACACTGTTAACACAATCCTCCACCACACCTGCAAGTGCTGTGCCCAGATTTTTCTGATTCATATCATGCTGATACTGTCCAACGCCGATGGATTTTGGGTCGATCTTTACAAGCTCCGCAAGCGGATCCTGGATTCTCCGCGCGATACTTGCCGCACTTCTCTGCCACTCATCAAAATCCGGAAACTCCTCGGTTGCCTCTTTACTCGCCGAGTAAATGGATGCCCCCGCCTCGTCGGTAATCACATATTTGATATCCGTATCCAATTCCTTCATAAGCTCCACAATCATCGCCTCGGACTCACGGCTTGCCGTACCATTTCCAAGTGAAATCAAGGTAACCTTATATTTTGCAATCAGCTGCTTTAATATTTTTTTTGCTTCCTCATAATTTCTCTGTCCCTTGGTCGGATAAATAATAACGGTATCAAGCACCTTTCCTGTAGCATCTACAACCGCAAGCTTACTGCCATGTGCAAAGCCCGGATCCCAGCCAAGCACGACCTGTCCGGCAATCGGCGGCTGCATGAGAAGCTGATGCAGATTTTTACCAAATACGGAAATGGCGCCCTCCTCTGCCTTCTCTGTCAATTCATTTCGAAGCTCACGCTCAATGGACGGCGCAATCAGACGGTCATAGCTGTCTGTAAGCGCCTCATACAAATAACTTGCACTGTCATGCTTCATATTCAAAATCACCTGTTTTACAAGCCACAGCAAAATATCCTGTCTCGGCGCTTCTATCTTTACCGTAAGGAATTTCTCTGCCTCCCCACGATTTACAGCAAGAATCCGATGTCCGACAAGCTTTTTAATCGGTTCGGAAAAATCATAATACATTTCATATACGGAGGATGCCTCTTCATCCTTCGCCTTCGCAGTAAGGATCCCGCTTTCTCTCGTCATTTCTCGTATTTTAGTCCGAAAATCTGCATTATCCGCATAGATTTCTGCCAAAATATCCTTCGCTCCGTCTATCGCATCCTGAACGGTATGGACTTCCTTTCCCTCGTCCACAAACGCCTGCGCTTCCTCCTCAATCGTTTTGGTCGTCTCCTGCAAACGCAAAATCTCTGCAAGCGGCTCAAGTCCCTTCTCCTTCGCAATCGTTGCCCTTGTTCTGCGCTTTGGACGATACGGACGATACAGATCCTCAAGCGAAACCATCGTCATGGAAGCTTCAATCTGCTCTTTCAGTTCATCCGTAAGCTTTCCCTGTTCCTCAATCGCCGAAAGAATGGAAGCCTTTTTGTCCTCCAGATTTCGAAGATACACTAAACGCTCCGAAAGTGCGCGAAGCTGCTCATCATTTAAGGAGCCTGTAACCTCCTTACGATAACGCGCGATAAATGGAATTGTCGCGCCTTCATCAATCAACTGCACAGATTTTTCCACCTGAACCTTCTTAATTTGCAATTCATCTGCAATTACCTGCAAGATATCCATAGTTTCTCTCCTCTTTTTATATAATAAGCAATTGCGAAACACATACACCATGTATGCATATATTTCGATATTTATTCATTTCATATATGATGTATTGAAACTAAGAAGTTCTAGATATTCTGATATACATTATTCATATAGTACGCAACCACCGCCAATTCGCCATCCATGGCTCAGTGGCGGCTTGTTTGAACATCGTGTTCAAACATTGCTGATATTCTGTAGAATATCAAGAACTTCTAAGTTCCAAACATATATATATTTCATGAATAAATATCGAAATATATGTAATTCACATGCTTTCATTGTGTTTCGCAATTATCTATTAAATTCCGGTATGAAGCTCTCCTTGGCTACATCGCCCTCCTGATAGAAGGCCTGCTCCACACCGAGATTGATTGCGTAATCAATTAGTTTTTTGTAGTTCTTTTTCCTAACCGGCATTTCCAGCTCCGGAAAATGGGTTCCGATCTCATTGACCGGTGTATACTGACTCATAAGGCTCAGATAGATGCGGGTTCCGTAAGTTTCCCATAAATATTTTACAATCTGTTCTGCGGCAAGAAGCTGTCCCGGAAGCAGAAGATGCCGTACAATCACACCCTTTTTGATATATCCGTCCTCACTAAATTCCACCCTGCCGCACTGTCTGACCATCTCGGCAATCGCCTGCTTTGCAACCTCCGGATAATCCGGTGCATGAGAATATTTCATCGCTGTATCAGCATCCATATATTTCATGTCCGGAAGATACACATCAATCCGTCCTTCCAGCTGCCGAAGCGACTCTGCTTTTACATAGCTTCCTGTGTTATAAATAAACGGCAGTGAAAAGCCGTCTGCCCGCGCCCGGTCGATTGCCACACACACGGAAGGAATATAATGGTCGGCTGTCACTAAATTGATATTTGCAGCCCCCTCTGCCGCAAGCCGAAAAAATATATCGACAAGCGCTTCCGTATCTACACGGCTTCCCCGCTTTCCGTCTGAAATCTCAAAGTTCTGGCAATAGACGCAGTGAAGCGGACAGCCGCTGAAAAACACCGCTCCGGAGCCCTTTTCTCCGGATATACACGGTTCCTCCCACATATGGAGCGCCGCCCGTGCAACCATCATATCCGCACCTGCTCCACAAACACCGGTTTCCTGCACCATCCGGTTTCTACCGCACTCTCTCGGACACAATCTGCAATTTTCATAACCCTGTACTGCCATTTCTGTCAATAATAATCTATTCCACGTTGTTCATTTTCGGCATAATGCTCCATGCCCTTCGGATCTCTCCGCATATCTACCATCTGCCTGAACGCATGCAGGACAAGACGATTTTTGTTGCAAGCATACGGATTTTTGCCCATGTCATGCAATATGTTATATTTGCTCATCTGCGCAAAATACAAGTCCAAAAGCGTGAGTCCTTGAAACTGTACCGTACCCTTGAAGGTACGATAAGCAACAAAATAATTAAATTCCTCCAAAAGTTCTTCATCCGAAAGCATATCCTGCCAGAGCCGTGTCGCAAATTCCTCTGTCTCTCCGGCTTGCTCCGCCAATGCTTTCAGGTTTTCAAACGATTTAATTTTTCCGGCATTATAAATAATCATGGACATCGCATCATCTCCCAACTTCCTGTTCACGAGGCCGCTCTATTGTTATATACCATTTTACGACGGCACTGCCGATAATTATGACATATCCAATCACACTAAATACATCCGGCATCTGCTCTAAGAACAAAAATCCCCAGAGCGCCGTGAATAGCACAATCAAAAAATCGTAGACGGATATCTCCTTCGCCGGCGCATAGGAATACGCCTTCGTGATAAATATCTGTCCGCCCGCCGCAGCCACGCCGGTCATAAGCAGGCAAAACCACTGCTTTCCCGACATCGGAGTGAAATGAAACACACAAAACGGCAATGTGAAAAGTGTAGAAAATGCAGAGAAAAACAGCACGATCATCATTCCGTTTTCTCCCCGCTGTCCAAGCTTTCGAACATATGTATACGCAAATCCGGCTCCAAATCCTCCGAGCGCACCTAAAAGCGCAGGTATCACTTCCACATCAAAGCTTGGCTTCACAACAAACAGCATACCGACAAACGCTACGATTACCGTCATCCAGTCGAGCCTGCCTGCAATCTCCTTCAAGATAAAGGCTGAGCAAATAATCGCAAAAAACGGTGATAATTTATTTAACATCGACGCATCGGAAATCGGGATATGATCTACGGCATAAAAATTACAGATCAACCCAAGCGTTCCGCCTATGGAACGGCAAAGAAGATATCTCAGATTTCCCTTTCCGATCCGAAACGGACTGCCGGATTTCTTTAAAGCTCCCGCTGCAATCAGCAGGGCAACAACATTTCGAAAAAAACACTTCTGCATAACCGGAAGATCTCCGGATAACCGAATAAACAGGCTCATGAGAGAAAAGCAAAACGCAGATATAATAATACAGATAACTCCCTTTTTCTTTTCTTCCATGTTCTCATCTTCTTTCCATTTTATCTGCAATAGATAATCTCGACTTCCTCGATTGCCTTCTTATAAGCCTCCTCAAGCTTGCCGACAAGAGCCTTTTCCGACTCCAATATCTGCTCCATCTTCGGACGTGTCACCGGATGCTGCGCCACGAAGGTTGTACAGCAATCCTCATACGGCAAAATGGATGTCTCATACGTTCCGATTTTCTCGGAAATATCAATGATTTCCTGTTTGTCCATACCGATACACGGCCGGAAAACCGGAAGCTTGTCTATGGCACTGTCAATGACAAGCAGACTCTGGGTTGTCTGACTTGACACCTGTCCGATGCTCTCGCCGGTAATCAGGCACTGACAATCATCCTTTATCGCAAGCTCCTCTGCAATCTTATACATAATACGCTTCATAATGATTGTAAGCTCATCGTGCGGACAGTTGTCATAGATGGCGAGCTGTACATCCGTAAACGGAACTACATGCAGCTTGATAACACCCGAATACTGCGCAACAAGCTTTGCAAGGTCGATGACCTTTGTCTTTGCCTGCTCACTTGTAAATGGCGGTGCATGGAAGTACACGGCCTCGATTTCCACACCACGCTTTGCAATCATATATGCGGCAACCGGACTGTCGATACCGCCGGAAAGAAGCGTCATGCCCTTTCCGTTTGTGCCGACCGGAAGCCCGCCCGGTCCCGGAATAATCTTGGAATAAATATATGCGACATTCCGAACCTCTACATTTACAAACACATCCGGTTTGTGTACATCGACCGTCATCTCCGGATATGCTGAAAGCAAATCCGCACCCAGATCGCAATTTAATTCCATCGAGGTCTTTGGGAATGTTTTATTGTTGCGTCTTGCATTTACCTTGAATGTAAAATGCTTATTCGGATATTCCTCACCGATATGCTCCACGACCGCTTTGGAAATTGCATCATAGGAAAGCTCCTCACAAACCTTGACCGGACAGACACCGACAATTCCGAATATCGTTGTCAAAACCCGCATCACATCATCCATATCATAATCGGAAAACGCCTCCACAAAGATACGACCATACTCTCTGCGCACCTCAAAGCTTCCGAGTGCCTTCAATCTTGCACGCATGCGTTTGCACATAATCTCCTCAAACACATACCGGTTTTTTCCTTTTGTTCCGATTTCGGCATATTTAATCAAAAATATTTTATATTTCATGTCCTTCCTCATTTCTTTCTCGTATATCTGCGAAGCATCGGCAACGATTCCCGTAAAAACCCGATACAATAATCTACCTGCTCCTTTGTATTCCATTCACAAAAGCTGAAACGGAGCGTAGATTCTAACTGTGTGTCCGGCAAATCAATCGCTTTTAATACGCGGCTTACCTGTGGCTTGTTGGATGAGCAGGCGGAGCCTGCCGAAACATAGATGCCCTTCTCACCGATTGCACGCATCAAAACCGCAGCACGAACGCCCTCAAAGCTGATGCTTGCTATATGCGGGGCATCTCCGGAATGGTTGTACACACCGTTCAAAGTCATCACCTGTTCTACAAAGTAGTCCCGAACCTCACGTACATGTGCCATATTTTCTTCCAGATGTTCATACAGAATCGATGCGGCAAGCCCCATGCCTGCAATAGCCGGAACATTCTCCGTACCAGAGCGCATAAAGTTTTGTTGTCCGCCGCCATACAGAATTGGCCGGATCAATGTTTTATCCTTGATATAAAGTGCACCGGAACCCTTCGGACCATGTATTTTATGTCCACTCACGGAAAGCAGGTCCACACCGAGCCGCTTCGGCGTAAAGAGGAGTTTTCCGTATGCCTGTACTGCATCCACATGGACTAGTATACTTTCCTTATACGCTTTTACAAGCTTTACAATTTCATCAACAGGCTGAATACTTCCAATCTCATTATTGACATACATACAGCTGACAAGTATCGTGTCCGGTCGAAGCAGTTTTTGCAGACTGTCTAAATCTACCTGACCATTTGTATCCACATCCAGATAGCTTATCTCATACCCTTCTTTTTGCAGAAAGTCCACCGTGGCAAGCACCGATGCGTGTTCAATCGGCGTTGTAATGATATGCTTTCCGGCACGCCGATGTGCCATCGCGCCACCAATCAAAGCCAGATTGTTTGCCTCTGTACCGCCGGATGTAAATACAAGCTCTTTTTCCATACATTTTAAAGTACCGGCAATCTGCTTTGCGGCTCTCTTTATATATTCGTCCGCCTGCAGGCCTTTCTTATGTTGCGAAGAAGGATTTCCAAAATCCTCATCCAGAAGGTGAAGCATCATCTCTTTCACTTGTGGAAATACAGCCGTTGTCGCTGCATTGTCAAAATAACATTCCATGGTTTCAATCCTTTTTTCTTTATATATAATTCCTTATTTTGCTCCTGTAACATACCGGTAAATTTCATGGCATGTATCGTATGTATAATGCACACCATCCGAAACTGTCGCAGGATTTACTCCGTAATAAGTATCAATATAATATCCGTCAAAATCTGCTACATGAGCTTTCATATAATTGTTAAATGTACAGATATTGCCATTGAAGCCGGCTGCCCCATAGTTGTTGCTATACCGGAAATTTGGTCCCACCGGATTTACAGACATGACACATATCGTAGCCCTCGGGTATGTAGCATGCAGTTTCTTATAAAATGCCAGATAATTTTCATAATTGTTGATATCATTGATACCAAAATTTGAAACAATCACGGCATTTGGTTTCTTATCAAGAATCTCTTTTATTTTTCCGTATCCGGTCTGATTGAGCCATACATATCCGGCAGACACCTTTGCAATCAGATTTGGATAAAGGGATTCATTTCTGACTGCATATCCATAGATTGCACCTCCGAATCCAACCATCCGGGAATCTCCAAGCCACAGATCCACATTTCCGATTCCTTTTACAACCCGGTCTCCATTTGCTGTATCAAAAACCGACTTCACGAACGGCGTTGTTGTTTTTCCAGGAGCGGAACCGCTTCTTGCAACAAGCTTGATCTGAATTGCTTCCACCCGCTTTGACATACCCGTCGACCCTGCAGGAGCACCATTTTTTGCCCAATCAAGCCATCCATAGGTCTGAATATGCACCCGATAGTAGATATCATAATATTTTGCCATATTTCCGGTCAGATACATTTCCACTGCTTCAATTCGTTTGGCCTGCCCCATTGTGCCTGCCAGTTCACCATCTGACCGGTAACTTTGCCAGCCATAGGTCTGACCATGAACACGGTAGGAAATTCCTCCGTCAATTGCTTTGTTTTCAAGATATATGGAAAGTGCTTCCATACGTTTTCCCTGTCCCGTCGTTCCAAGTATTTCACCATTTTTTACAGGAGAAAGATTTCCGTATGTCTGGACATGCCCGGAATATACGACATCTCCAATATTATTTTTATCCAGATTTGTAAAATCTGTTGAGCCCGGAGCACTTTCACCCTTGGCAACAATCACAATCTGGATTCCATCAAGCTTTGCACCATATCCGCATGTGCCGGATATCTCACCATTTTTTGACCATCCAAGCCAGTCGCCACCACTGAGATGGCTTCGGTAATAGATATCGTAGTTGTCATTATAAGTACCTGTAAGCCGTACGCGGAACGCTTCAAGCCGTCTTGACTGTCCTTTGGTTCCGGCCAGCTGTCCGTTTACTTTCCAATCCTGCCATCCAATTCCCTGTACATGCGCACAATACGTAAGTGTTGCCTTTGACTGTATGCTGATTGCTTCAAGACGTTTTCCCATTCCAAGATTGCCAAGGGTAATACCATCCTGTACCTGTGCCAGTTCCCCATATGTCTGCATATGCCCACTGTAATATACAGACATATCTGTTGCTGCGCCTTCCGCTTTCACACTTTGTGGCACACACATAATCACCATGCATACAACTAAAATAAAACTAATTAAACTGTGCTTACGCGCTTTACTATTCATGTTCCTTTCTCCTCTCTCCTCTTTGTTCCATCAAAAACATCAGTATCGATAATGTTGTAAGTCCTGCGGTTTCCGTTCTTAATATACGGTTCCCCAATGTAATAATCTTTGCACCAGACTGGCTGGCTTCCTCGACCTCCTCCTTGGAAAATCCGCCTTCCGGTCCGATAAATACACCGATTTCGGCTCCTTCTGAAAGCCCCGCAGCTGTTTCCATAACTTTCTTTGCATAGTCCATACCATCCGCATTTTCATACGGCAGTATAAGAAAATCATAATCTTCTGCATACTTCAAAGCTTCCCGAAAGCTCATAAACCTGTGCACAGAAGGTATCATTCCCCGCCCGGACTGCTTTGCAGCAGCCTCCGCAATCATCTGATACCGTTCACGCTTCTTATCCTTTTTCTTATCTTCAAGCTTTACAACAGTCCGTTTTGTCATAACCGGAACAATGTCATATACCCCAAGTTCTACTGCCTTTTGAATAATGAACTCCAGCTTATCGGACTTTGGCATACCCTGAAAGAGTGTAATCCGGCACGGCAGCTCGGAAGCATTCTGACTGACATCTTCAATATTCGCTTCCACAGCATCGCGCTCCATCCGGGAAATCCTGCATTCATATTCTTTTCCTGCCCCGTCACAGACAGTAATCGGATCACCTATACTAAGACGCAATACATTTTTTATATGATTGACATCCTCTCCGGTAATTGTAATACTTTTTTCCGCATCACTACAACCATCCACATAAAACCTTGGCATTCGAAATTTCTCCTTACCCGTCACATATTTGCTTCACCAAAACTTATTCCGGTATCCATTCCTCACTTCCATCACTATAATGAACAATCACGCCTCCTCTTTCGCAATCAGGCGCTGTCCATTCCACATAACGTTCCCCATTCTGCGGTGCCTGTGTTGTCGCCGGTGCCTGTGTTGTTACCGGCGCCTCCGTTGTCGCTGCCGCCTGGGTTGTTACCGGCGCCTCCGTTGTCGCTGCCGCCTGGGTTGTAGCCGGTGCCTGCGTCGTTGCCGGTGCCTGCGTTGTGACCGGTTCCTGCGTCGTCACGGATGCCTCCGTCTTTTTTTCCTCTGTTGTCTTTTCCTCTGTCGTTTTTTCTTCCGTCGTCTTTTTGTTATCCTTCTTATCGTCTGTCTTTTCTTTTTCTGTTGTTCCTTCCTCCGAAGTTACTTTCTCTGTGCTTTCTGCATCTGTCTTTGTTGCCACATCTTCTTTTTTGTTGTCTCCGCATCCGCAAAATGCAAATACTGATGCACCAATCGCACATACAGCCAGCAGTTTTTTCACATTCTTTCTCATTGTAGTATATCCTTTCTTTTATGGTATTATATATGCATCCTCAAGTACCTGGGAATAATATTTTCCTTCCTTCTGTGTAATCAGCTCTACGCGGTATGTGCCTGCCGGAAATGCATTCATTCCGATGTACGCAACATATCCGTAATCCGAGGGCGTTCCGGAAACAGATGATTCATCACACGGCATCGCTTCCACTACATAACCTGCTTCCTCTCCAGAAAACCGGATGTAAACCGGAGACTCATCATCGATATACGCCTCATCTGCAATTCCGCTGTATTTGGAATACTCCTCAAACTCTGTTCTTTCGTAGGTAGTTTTATCCGATTCACAGGATTCAGTCACCTCTGAAAATGCCCGGAGCGGAGCCGGCATGACCGGAGCAAATTTTATCAGATGCACCAGATTGCGCTCCACAAGCTCCACAATACAGACATCATAACCCTCTTTATACATCAGATCCATGCGATACGGAATCGCCTTACTGAATTTTGCATAATCAAAATCCTGTGCCAGAAAAGGCAGCAGGGAGTTGCCAAAGGAATCCCGAAAACAAAGTAATCTCATACCATTTCCCTGTTCCTGTCTCGTCTCTACCGTTGTCGCTGTCACATCCGATGTCCCCTCATACGCATAGTTAAGGTATCTGGAGTAATCATATTCCGTCTCGGGGTGTCTGTTTTGTGGGTACAAAATCTTATCGATATCTCCCTGAAAATCATTCCGGACATCTGCCTCAAGCTTTGTAAAATCCGTATGGGGTACCGAAACTTTATTAAGCAGTTCATGCTGAACCATGCCTGCTCCGCGATTATCCCAATGGGAATCTCCTGCATGATATAAGATGTCATTCTGCTCCCGGAACAATGCCTCTAAATCCACATAGCTTACCCCGCTTTGCGAAAGCTTCTCTGTCACACGCTGCAGATTTCTCAAATCGGACGACTGGGTATAATAATACGGCATATACTGCGGATACAGTGTGTTCTTATTGGGAGCACCCGCAAATACAAATTTTTTTCCCTGGGATTCCGTATATTCCTGCATCAGACGAATTATCGTGACAACATTGTCTATCCCTCTTTCACTCATGCGGTTTGTACCCTGATAATCATCAAGTGTTACTTTTAAATATAACCAGTCATCTTTACCGACGATTGCAAGCTCCTCACTCGATTGTGCAAACATCTGCCCCATGATGACTGCATTCGCTGTCACAAGCTCCTGGCGGTATGCAAAATGATCCGAAAAATATTCATCCAATTCTGATAAAAAACGGATATTGACCCTTCCATCTGCCAGCAGTCCGGGAGGCTCCGCAAGTTCTTTATTTTCTGTCACCTCAGGCTCCTTATACCACAGCATGCCGGCAAGCGGAATCGCAAGAATTATAAAAAACAAGGCACAGTATATGATTTTATATAGCTTCATTCCTACTTTCCTCCTGTCACTGCATCCATACTAAAATCGGAAATAAATAAACGGATTATAGGAATCAGATGCAAGCTGGATCATGCATAACAAAAGAAGTCCCATCAATACAAATCCGCTCACAATATGTACAGTTTTTACCATTCCGGTTCTGCCTTTCTTTTCAAATTCCTGTATCTTCACCTGAATATGCCTTGTCCATGGAACCATAAACAGGATGCCACATACAAACGCCGTAATGGCATATGGCGTAAGCTGTGCCAAAGCAAGCATATTGCCATAGGAGGAACCCCGAAAGCTAAACATATTTCCAATAATCGCAAACCCCTGCGTCAGCGTATCCGCACGAAACAGCACAAATGCACATATTACAATGAGCATCGTATACAGATAACGCACCCATTTCCACGGAACGCGATTGATTGTGAATTTCTTATTTTCCTCCAGCACAGAGCAGGTTCCATGAATCAGTCCCCACAGAATGAATGTAAAATTCGCCCCATGCCACAAACCTGTCATGAAAAAAACAATGTATTTATTTATAATTGTACAGAATCGTCCTTTCCGGTTTCCACCAAGTGGAATATATACATACTCTTTAAACCAGGTAGAAAGCGAAATGTGCCATCTCTTCCAGAATTCTTTAATGGACAGCGAGGCATACGGATAATCAAAGTTCTCCCTGAAATGGAATCCAAACATGCGTCCAAGCCCGATTGCCATATCACTGTATCCACTAAAATCATAATAAATCTGCAATGTATAACCGACTGCCATCAGCCAGGACGCCGCCATGCCAAGCTGTGCATAGTCTGGTACCAGGCTATCTACAAGCTGTGCAAGTGCATTGGAAAGCAAAACCTTTTTACTTAATCCAACAATAAAACGGCGTATACCTGTCTCGATATCATCCAGACACTGTTTCCGTTCCGTAATCTCCGCTTCTATATCCCGGTATTTCACAATCGGTCCTGCAATCAGCTGCGGGAAAAAACAGATATAAAGCAAAACATTGAAATAGTTGTTCTGACATTTACAGTTCCCCCGATAAACATCAATCACATAGGACATCGCCTGAAATGTGAAGAAGGATATTCCAATCGGCATCACAAGATGAACAGCTGGTATCAGAGAATGGAATGTCGCATTCAGTATATCAATCAGAAAGTTCACATATTTAAATACAACCAGAATGGCTATATCCGATACAACAGCCAGAACCAGAAATCCCTTTTTTACCCGATTTCTTCCCCTGGATTCTGCACATGCAATCATACGGCCAAACACATAATTTGCGATTGAAGATCCAATCATCAGTAACACATAAACTGGTTCTCCAACCGCATAAAACCCTAAGCTGAACACAATCAGCAGAGCATTCTTTATTCTGATATCCGGAATTATGGTATGAAGTAAAAATACAATTACCAGAAAACCGCTTAAAAATGAAATTGAACTAAATACCATTTTATCCTGTATCCCATCTGAGCATTTTAAAATCCGTTGCTTATTATACTCTTTTTTTTATTTTTTTCCACTATTTTCTCAGGATTTAATCAGAGTTTCCGTCTAACTATCCCTGTCATACACATCTGTACTCTGCTGTGTCTCCTGTTTATTCTCCCTGGAAACTCTCTCTGCTTCCAAACAGAACGGGCAATGCTTAAACCGTTTCCTGTCAAAATAATGCTTCCCTTTTATGCATTTTTCTAGTAAGTAATTCCGAATTCCCCGGCTCCTATCACTTCTTCAATTCTATATCGCTGTTTTAAAATAACACCCGGCTTTAAATATTTTTTGATTTGTCCGATACAAAGTCGTGTCGTCTCATGCGAACCTGTACCGAATGCGATACCCGGATCAATCTCAATCACCATATCGCCCGGTCTTTGATCTTCAAGCTGCTCCCATGTCGGCTTGATAACGATATCATCATACAAGCGTACCGGATGGAAAAACTGTTTCCAATTGTTCATCCAGTCCTTGTCCTCGGTTTCGGATAATGTAATCGTTTTACTGCCTACCGGTATAAAAGCTTCAAGGCGGGTAAGCTCTGAAGCTATATCCGCCTTTAAAGATTCTATATTGAAAGAGTCATCTATGTAGCAGGAAATTCTTGCACTTCCATCATCCTCGCCCGCAACGAGTGGAATGTCAACAAACATAGCTGCCTTTTCTTCTTCGGTAAGTGGCACATTATCTTCAATCATAATACCTTCCACGCCCAATTCATCTAAGAAGGCGCTCATCAGATCAACTGCTTCCACAGTTGTATCGATTGTCAATTTTGTCCACATCATATATTTTTACCTATAATCCTTTTTTAAAGCCTTTCTTTCGCTTGTGATCTCCGAAGATCGAAGCTCCCGATGAA
The DNA here is from genome assembly GCA_964563955.1 of uncultured Bacteroides sp. Taxonomy (GTDB): domain Bacteria; phylum Bacillota; class Clostridia; order Lachnospirales; family Lachnospiraceae; genus Coprococcus_C. Next base: position 28,449 of record CAZLZH010000024.1, read on the forward strand.
GCGGCATCCGTAGAGGAACGTGCATTGACAGTCGTACTTGCATACTGATTCAAAATGGACTTTTGCTCCTCTGTCAGCTTATCCGGCACCTGTACAACAAGCGTAATATAATGATCACCACGCACCGTCTTGTTTCGAAGCGTCGGAACACCCTTACCCTATTATAAATGACTTTATTGCTTACATTGTCGCTGTTTGACTAATCGTATTCTCTGTATCTAATCTTTGTGCCGTCTCCTGCTTCTTCTGTGTCGCAATCCGTTCCGCCTCAATACAAAACGGACAGGTTTTATAACGTTTTTTATCGTAATAATGCTTTCCCTTTTCACATTTTTCTATCATAGCGATATCCCCTATCCCAATCGAAACTCCAGTGTCTCATCGCACAGCCAGACACGTTCTCCGGCATGTCCTTCTGTTTTATTACCCTTTCCAAGAAGCACACCTTCCACATAGACACCATTCTTAGAACAGTCCTCTATTTCGTAATTTTCATTTTCCAGTCTGCTTACAACGCAGTGCTGGCGGCTGATGTTTGGATTTTTCAATACGATCTGACATTCCGCAGCATCCCTGCCGAGCTTTAGTTTTTCTCCCTTTTTCATGCGGTAAATGATTCCGAGAAGCTCTCCCTTCGTTCCGATTATCGCCCCGTTATCCTCTTGCCGCTTTGCAAGACTTTTTGTGATTGTATCGTCATTGCTGTCTGCGTCCATGCTGCTTTGCTTCATCGGCTGAAACTGCTCCTGCACATTTTTATAATATTTTCTACTAATCGGAAGTCGTTCATTTCCTACCACAGCCTCATATCCGCGAATCTCACGAATCGCTGTTTTTTTCACGAGAAAGCTTTGGTGAATCCGCAAAAAACCGTGTGGAGAAAGCTGCTTTTCCATATCTGATAGCTTTCCGTAAAACCGAATGGTTTCCCCCTTCGTATGCAACAAGAGCGTTCTCACATTGCTTTCCAGATACTGCACAAATGCAAGCGGAATTGTTTTCATTACAGAATCCGATTTTACCGTCAGCGTTCCCTCATTTTTGCTTTCTATATAATGTTCTAAACAAACTGACAATTCCTGTTCCATACGGAACTTTAGCACATAGCCCTGTGCCTGAACATGATACCCGTCATATACGGAATCTGCGTCATTCGTAACAAAGATGATGTCTAAATCTAGCTCCTTCTCACGAATCATCGACGCAAGCGCCAAGCCGTTTTCATGCTTAAAACATACCTCCATAATGAGTAAGTCCACAGGCATCTGCGCATTTTGAATCTCCTGATCCAAGGTCTCCGCATCCGCATATTCTATGCAGGATATCTCGTCATAGCGAAACATCGTGGACAATACAATCTCCTGTATCTGTTTTCTATCCTGTGTATTTTCATCACATATACCAATTCGCAGCATATCTATTTCCTTTGTACAAAAAATCGAGTACTGACGTACCCGATTTGTATTGTACCATGTTTCCTTCTTATTTCCAATAATACTGATATGCTTTTTTCATTTAGATTCATCCATATATCTCCTCACGTTTCCGCTGCAAGCATGGTTTCCATCCGGAACCGCTTCCGCTTAGTTGCTCCTCGCAGCAGTGCTAAATTCGTGCTTCGCACTCATTAAGTACTGGCGGTCGCAAATGTCCCTTCTGGAAACCATGCTTGCAGCGGAAACTGTGTCTATGTATAAAGTATTGATAAAACTCATGGGTAATCTGCCTTTTAATTTTCTCAAAACATTTTCATGGTTTTGCTTCACAGCAAATTCACGATTTTTTGATTGCCAACGGAAAATAATAATGCTATGATATTAAAAAGCATTATTTTCTATTCTATTTTGTGGCTTGCCACATCTCTTACTCTTAGAATCATAGAACTTCGATGCTTTATTTCACGAAAAAATACAAGCAGCGAGGAATCGGATTTAAAAGGGTATATTCCTCCTGCAAAAAAGGAGGAATTTTATGAACAACGAAACAAATGAGATTTCAGCCAAAAAGGCAACAGCAAAGATGCAGTACAAGGATACTGTATTCAGGATGTTGTTTTCAGACAAAAGGGAATTACTAGCTCTCTACAATGCAGTAAACGACACAGGTTATGATAATCCGGATGAGCTTTCGGTTACGACACTCGAAAATGCCATTTACATGACTGTAAAAAATGATATTTCCTGTGTGGTTGATATGCGGCTCAATCTATATGAGCACCAGTCGACCGTGAATCCGAACCTGCCGCTTCGGGATTTGGACTATGTATCAAGAAATTTTACACAGTTTTATAATCGCAAGAATATTTATACACCGAAACTGATTCCGCTTCCGAATCCGAAGTTTATCGTATTTTATAACGGCGAAGTGCCACAGCCTGCAATACGGGAGCTGCGCCTGTCGGATTTATTTGTACATAAAGAAGAACATCCGAAGCTTGAACTTGTGGTAACCCAGTTTAATATCAATCCTGGTTATAATGATGATTTCCTTATGAAGTGTCCGACCTTAAAGCAGTATATGCAGTATGTTGAAAGAGTGCGCAGATATCAGAAGGATATGACGCTTGAGCAAGCCGTTTCCATTGCAGTGGACGAATGCATAAAAGAGGACATATTGGCTGAATTTCTCAGAAAAAACAAAGGGGAGGTAATCAGCATGAGTCTTTATGAATATGATGAAGAATTGCATAGAAAATCCATGATAGAGTATGGACGTGAAGAGGGATTTCGGGAAGGTCGCCTATCTGGACTTACGGAAGGTCTTACAAACGGGCGCACAGCAATGTTAATTTCGCTGACTTGCCGGAAACTTACAAAAGGAAAGGATATTCAAACAATTGCTGATGAACTGGAGGAGGATGTTGACTTGATAGAGAGAATCTGCAAGGCCGCTGAACCATTCGCCCCCGATTACGACGAAGATAAGATTTTAGAACAACTTCAAACAATCAATGTTTAAATAAAGTCAACAGGGAGCTGTTTCTTCGCAGATTACTTATCTGCCTATACAACAACTCCCTGTTTTATTTCATCCGACCTTCTCTATAAAAATTCGTTCATATTTTTTGTATAAAAACATCGTGCTAACATTATACTATTTCATACACAATTTACATTTTACATCAAAAACAGTCCATAGCTAATACAAACTAAGAAAGTCTGATATGCTTATTTCAATTTTAACTGAATGCCGTTTTATCAGCTTCGATTCATATTGCATATTGTCGCATCCTTTGCTCTTCTCAGCATTTTATCAAACTCCTTTACTGGTGCGAGACCGCCATACTCATAAATGTTCAAAGCTATAGATCCTCCCGCAAAGGATACAATGTACATACCCTTCTTTGACAAAATATATACAATAAAAAATATAACTGCCGAAGCGCCAAAGCAACACGCTAACTCTGAAGAATCAAAATAAATAACAAGAAAAATAAGCGAAACAATGCAAAGAAAGGCAAAAAACATAGAACTAACAAAGTTGAAGCCGGTAGCTGTAATATCTTTTAGATCAATGCACCACTCCTCATTCGACTTTACATAACCTCCGGACCTCATGCTATAGCATTTACCTTTAAAATAGTACCGCTTATCAGTCAGAATTCCAAACCCCTTTTTCAGGCCGTTGCCGTGCATCATATTTTGAACATAATTGCTTCCCAATACAGCTATCTGCTTTTCATTTCTATCAACCAATATCTCTTCAACATCTTTGAGTTCTCTTACCTGTCCCTGATTACTCATATATTGAATTGAACTCATTGAATTATTTTGCCCTCTCACAGGCTGATTCTTATAATTCATATTATTTTGTACAGTCTGATATTGTCCATACTCCACCTCTTGTGTTCCTGACTGAAAACTAACATTATTTCCACAATTCTGACAAATTTCTATTCCATCCGGAACTTGACACCCACAATTATTACAAATCATTGTCTTATCTCCCTTCATAATAAAAAGGGAGAGGTCGCCTCAAATTCCTTATCCATTTTTACAACTTCTCCCTATTTTATTCTATTTATATCTTTACTAAAACTATTTTGCTATATAGCTTTCTGCCCGGTTTGCTTTCACACCGCCATAGTTATTTGCCGGTGCTGCTCCGCCCTTTGGTACAAGCACAATCTGGATGCCCTCAAGACGCTTTGCAAGTCCTGCCGTTCCTGCCGGTGCTCCGTTCTTCGACCAGCCAAGCCAGCCGTATGTCTGTGCATGTACACGGTAGTAGATGTCATAATGCTGTTCCATATCACCTGTCAGCTTGATACAGATTGCTTCGAGACGTTTTGCCTGTCCACTTGTACCTGCCATCTGACCATCCTTCTTCCATGTGGATGGATCATTCACATTTCCCTGCCAGCCATATGTCTGCACATGGGTCGTATATGCGATACCGCCGGAATACTGTTTATTTGTAAGCTTGATATTAATTCCTTCAAGTCTCTTTGCCTGTCCGCTTGTTCCACTCATCTGTCCGTTATATTTCCAGCCCTGCCAGCCATATGTCTGCACATGGGTCCGGTAGGAAACATTTGGTGTATCATTACCTGAAATATACGGATATTGCGCATCGGTCGCTTCATTTCCCACAACCGGTGATGTACCTTCGGTTGCAATATATGCCTCATTTCTCGCAGAGGTTATATTTCCAAGCTTTGTATTGATGCCTTCGCCCTTCTTTACAACAATAACCTGAATAGCTTCCAGACGCTTTGCATAGCCAGCTGTACCAGCCGGTTCTCCGTTCTTTGTCCAGCCAAGCCAGCCATAGCTCTGTGCATGCACACGGTAATATACATCATATTTATACTTATCCTTACCGGTCAACTGAATCTTGATTGCTTCCAGACGTTTTGCCTCACCTTCGGTTCCGCTCATCTCGCCGTTTGACGACCACGGAAGCCAACCATAGCTCTGACAATGGGTTGTATATTGAATGCCGAGATTGTCATTACCACTTACCGATATATTAATACCTTCCAGACGCTTTGCCTTACCGCTTGTACCACTCATAGTTCCGTTTGTTACAGCATTTTGCCAGCCATATGTCTGTACATGCGTGCGGTAGGAAACAGAGACATTCGGTGTTGAAGTTGCATATATTATATTGACCCCGTCATCACATTGTAAATCCTCTAAATTCAGATTATTACTCAAATCTAAAGTAGTCAGATTATTTTCATAACAGTACAAATATTCCAATTTTGCATTCTTGCTTACATCCAACGTACTCAGATTATTTTCACTACACCATAAGTATATCAAGCTTGCATTTTGACTTACATCCAATGTGCTTAAATGATTGCCAGCACATATTAAATGTGTCAATTTTGTATTTTTGCTCACATCCAATGAGCTAAGATTATTTTCATCACAC
>CAZLZH010000025.1:0-33073 GCA_964563955.1 uncultured Bacteroides sp.
AATAATCATCCGCCCTGTATACATTTGCACTTTCCCCTGTCTTCGCATCATAGATAGAGAATAATGCATCCGGAGTGATATGTATTATATTTCTTGTTGCTTTCACATTCGCCCCGAAATCACCCTTCGCATTGTCTTCTGCCTTCCTTGTTCCCTGCCACGCCGGATATCCTGTTGCTCCTATTCCATTTACACTCATTTGTCAAATCCTCCAAATTATTTTAATAGCAGCCCCTCTGCCTTGCTTCATAAGCACTGAAAACCTTCGCCATCTGCTTTTCGCTGCTCCATGCCCTTGCCAGCCTGCTTCTCTCCTGCTCCGCCTTTGCAATCTTTTCATTCAGCAATTCCTGCTGCTGTTTTTTCGCCTGCGTCCGCTTTTCCAGATATTCCTCCAGCAATTCCTTCTGCCTGTTTTTCTTTTCACTCGTTCTTTTATAGAAACTGTTCTGTGAACGCACATCAAATTCAGAATCATAACCAACGGACCACGAATCCGCCCTGTACTCATTCAAAGTCGCTCCGACCGTTATCAGCACAGAGCAGTTCATCGGCGCATAGGAACTCCCCCAATCCCTCTGGATCAGTGAAAGAAACTTCTCCCTGTACTGCGGATCATCTTTCATTGCCTTGAATGTCGCCTCCGATATGTTCACCGCCGCATTGCTCACCGTCCTATGATTGGTGACCTTAGATAAGTCATCATAAAATTTTTTTTTGAACAGTTCCATCTCTTTCGCTTCCGATAATTCCCGCTTTAACCACGTTTCCTCTAGCAGCTTCATATACTCCCGCTTCTTTTCCGCTTTCTTTACATAAAATGCATCCTTACCTTTGGAATGAGTCGCAAATGCCGAGTTTGCCTCTTTTGCATGGTCTTCCATATAGGAATAACCTTTGTACCCATTTTCATCAATATTTATCAAAGTCCCGCCGCACATCATATTGGAGCCGATGGCATCCTCCCGAATAATTTTCATCATTTTATTTTTGAATGTTCCGTCTTCCATCATTTTTTTGAAAGCCCCATCCGTGATCTGTATGGATGTATTTGCTCCCCACGGCATAGAATTTATCTCATTCCAGATTTCTTTTTTGAAATTCTCCAGTTTTTCTGCATCCGAAACCTCCTGCGTCTGCTCTGTCCGTTCCGTAAAACTTACAGCACTCATAGCTTTTCTCTGTGTCGTGCCTGTGTACTGGTATGCACCTATTGCGGTACTGCATACAGAAATACTCATTATACCTTCTCTCCTTTCTTTCCCATCACACAATTTTATCCTGATTTTCCTGCTGTAACATGACTGTCACATGAAATACATTTCCTTTTGTCTTTATATTTACTCCTCCAAAATACCGCTCAGCGATATCCCTTACATTTTCAAGTCCAATCCCATGCTCCGTGATAATATCCGGCATCATGGTCTGTTTTGTTGTAGCCGGAAATGAACTGCTTTTCTTCAAGGGAACAATCCCATCAAAGCTATTTTCCACATCAAGCAACAGAAACTTTGTCTTTTTCTTTAATGAAAGGCGTATGAATCCCTTTCCTGCTTCCAGCTTTTCGCAGGCTTCTATGGCATTGTCCAGAAGATTGTTCAACATGATTCCCATATCAAACACCGGGATTTCCCCTCCGTAATAAAAATCTGCATCAAACCGGATTCCAGCTTTTTCCGCCCTGCGACATTTGTCATTGATAATAACATCTGTAACCGCATTTCCTGTCACATACTTATATTCCAGCTCCTGCATGGTCTCATCCATCCGCTGAACATAATCTTCTATTTCCCCATATTGTCCGGCTTCCGTCAGTCCTTTTATATTCGCCATATGATTTTTCATCTCATGGCGCACCTTGCGGATGCTTCCATAAAAATTCTCCGCTTCCTCCAAACGCTTCTTCATCGCTTTCACCTGCTGTTCCTCTACAAAATGCTTCTGTCGTTCGGAAAGCAGGACACGGTATCTCTGCCAAAAATAAATCAGCGCAGCTTCACCCACAAAAATCAACACGGCTATCATCGGAAATTTCCATAACAAGTCAGGTTTTTCATCAAATAAAATAAAAACCTCCTCATCTATTTTTACAATAAGCAATCCATTGACTACCCTTGCAATCATACTTCCGACCAAATTTGGTATAGAAAGCAACATAACATCCTGCCACGCCATAATCTCTGCTTCTTTGATAATCCTGCACAAAACTGCGGTCATTGCGATAAATAATGCCATGTAGAAGAACATACAGACAGACATCCCAATTACCATGCAGCGATACAACTGCTGCTGATAGCCTTCTTGTAAAACATCAAGATTTTCTATCATTCCATTTGTCACTTTCATATAGATGCTGTTTGCAATTAGAAAGCTCAGGCAATGCAGATTATAAAACGCAAACAGCACAAACACAGCTTTTCCAATCTGTTTTTTATAATGCACCCAGCTATACCCCATGACGATGACCGCCGAAACAGCATATCGAATCCATGCAGGCCACGGAAGGATACCCAAGCCTATATTTAAAAGAATCAGTAAAACTGCAAAAATGGCATCTCTTCGCCCTTTTTCTCTGCGAAAAAGAGCCGCCCATAAAACAAGCAACATGACGGTCTGTATCACAACTTTCCAGATTCCCAATAAGGTGATTATCAATTCATATACCGACCGGCTCATAGGCCCTCCTCCGAAATATAATTCATATATGCCTGCACAAAGCCATCATACTTATACCTTGAAAGCAGCAGCTTATCTCCGTTTGCCATCCTTACTTCCGCTTTATCATACCCCTCCACATAGAAAAGGTTGATAAGATATCCCCTGTGAATACGGTAAAACTGTCCAGCCAGCTTCTCCTCCAAATCCCCAATTTTCGCATAATATTCTATATTCCCACTTTTCGTGTACAGGATAATATTGTGGTTTCTACTCTCCATGTAATAAATATCATTTAACGGTATGACCTTTCTCTCGCCCCGATACTGAATCACAAGGTTTTTCTTTCGCTGTTCCGCCTCCGATACAAGCTTATTTACTGCCCGTCCAAACACCTCAGCAAATTTCTGTTCATCCACCGGTTTTACCAGATATTGAAATGCTCCTACGTCAAATGCGTCATAAACATATTTTTCATATCCTGTAACAAAAATGATGATAGGCTGCTTCTGCATTTTTATGCCCCTGATGTGCCTTGCCAGCTCCATGCCATCCGGGTCTGTGCCGGAGCCGTCCATCTCTATATCCAAAAATACGATATCGTGCTCTCTGTTATCTGACATGTACGCATCGGCAGAAGCATATTCTGTAATATCACATTCCCGTCCCTGTTTTTTGATAAGTGATACAAGATAAGATCGAATATTCTTTTCATCATCACACACAGCAATCTTTATCGTATCAACCACCTCCAACCCTCAACTAACTTATCGGAAAAAGAAGGGGGATTTCTAATAAATATTTCGTGAATGGTTCATCCAGCTTCCAACCACGCTTTCGCTGAATGTGGTTACTGCTGATGCTCTTGCCTCTGCTGCCCGGAAAGCCGCCATTCGCTGCATCTGTGCTCTTTTCGCTACTTCTTCCTCTCGCTCCTCCATCCGTTCTTTCATCCTTTTATGACGTTTCTTCCACCATGATTCGTCATTGTCTGCGGAAAGCGATGAACCGTTCTTTACGGGTATCCCTTCCCCGTAACACTGTTCAGGCGTTGCTCCAATAACCTGATAACCAATCATCTTGGTGCCCATGATTCCGGTACAGGAATACATCTTCCTTACCATTCCTAACACTGTTTTTTCCCATTCCGGGTCAGTCTTCATCCTTTCAAAACATTCCTCTGTGATTGTGAGCGCCCCTCCCACACAGGTAGAACGGTACCAGTTACTGACAGGCATTTCTGACATTTCATTCATAACCCATTGTTTGTATTCATCCATCGTCATTTCTTCTTTTGATTTGTTAGAAATACTTGTGTCATATGTAAATCCAAAATAGCTTGGCGGCTGTGAAACTACCATGTCTCCCACCCATGCCGAGAAACTATTTTTTCCAAATACATCCGTTCCTTCCCGCAATGCTTTCTCTTCCCGCTCTTTTTTAAGCTGTTCTTCCATCCGTTTTCTTTGCTCTGTCCGACGCTCACGAAAACTGTCCTTTACCCTGCCGTCAAACAGGCTTTTCCCGCTTCCATTCTGATACCCTGCGCTCCACATCTCCGCATGACATTCTTCTTTTGTTGCACCATAATAAATTGTCGAATAAGCACCTCCGCAGACACCTGCCCATCTATCCGGCTGCGCCCATCCTGTCCGCAGGTCATTCAGCACCCACGCCTCATACTCCGGATCATTTTTCATAGCCTCAAATCCCGCATCAGAAATGTTGATGGAAATGCTCTCTGACATGCGGGTCGGATGCTTAGGAATCTGCGAAATCCTGTCATAGATATACTGCTTATATTCCTCCATTGTCATATCTTTTGTTGAAACAGTGCTGACATTTCCTGCTTCTGACACACTTTTACCTGCTGTGCTTTTTTCAACCAGCATATCACTAAAAGATGTGGCTTTTGTCTGTCCGTCCGCCTTTGAATATTTCATAAAATTGCTGTATGTCCTTGTCATAAAGTTTATATTCATTGCATTGCTCATATCATTTTCTCCCTTCTTGAACTCAATGCTATGTGCTGACCTGATTGCTGTCTTCAGTCTTTAACTAACTTATCGGATAGAAAAAATGAGTTGCAAATAGTTACTTCGTGAATGGTTCATTTCATTACGCGAATCACAGTTTTTTAAGCTTAAACAATCCTGCAAAAAAATAAACCGCCGCATACGGTGATAACCCATAGCGACGGTTAACTTTACTTATAAATGCATATCCTCATCTGTCAGTGCAAAATCGAAAACGTCCAGATTCTGAATCATTTTTTCTTTATGTGTGGACTTCGGAAGAACAATCACACCTCTCTGGAGCTTCCGCAGGGATTCTTCCTCGGATTTTCTCGTTTTCTCATACCCATAATGCTCCACCCATACCTTGGAGGTCAGGAATATTTCTTCTCTTGGAATACCGCTCTTTTTGATGGCAGAGCCGACTTCTTCTTCGTTAAAATAGGACTGTGCCGTATCTATACTGCGGTAGCCAACCTCCAATGCGTCCAGCACACACCGCTCACACTCATCCCTTGTTACCTGATAAACGCCATATCCAAGTATTGGCATTTCCACGCCATTACTCAACTTCACACATTCTTGACTGTTTATTTTTTTGCATCTCCTTTTTCAAATTTTTGTAGAGAGCGCTTTTGCTTCCTCCATGTTCGTTGCCATGCCGACATATGTCATGCCATACATGCCTGCAAAACGGTTCATCGTGTATTCAGCTTTCTCGAGCATCCACTTCTCCGGTGCTGCTCCCTGAAACAGAAAAACAAATTTTCTTCCCTGCAGCTCACCCTTTGCAACCGGACCATAGAAGCGGTCAATCAGGTTCCGAACCATACCGCTCATGTTGTGCCAATATACAGGGGAACCAATGACAACTGTTTGGGCTGCCTTCATTTGATCGACAACCTCTGTAAACTGATCATCCGCAAAGCTCTGCCCATATCCGTATATTTTGTAATCCACCAAATCCAGCGTCTGATATGCCTTGCCATTCATCAGCACCTTTGCCATCTCCGCTGTGTTGCCATCCTTATTCGGGCTGCCATTAATAAATAAAATACTCATTTTTCACTCCTCCTTTGATCTTGAACCTTGATTTTATTATAATGCAAAACGAGACCCCAACAGAAGTCTCGCTTTGTTATGCAGTATATACCCAAAGGTATTTACTGTTCTGTTTTATTTTTAATCAAATACTGTCTTTGCAATCTCTTTCTCCTGTTCGCACAGAATATCCAGCTCACGCGTCATAGAACTGATTTTTTCCATGTTGCCGGCCTGTGAGGACACAGCCTGATCCATACTCTCAATCTTAGAAAGAATATGGTCTATCGCCTGCTGCATCTCATTCAGGCTCTGAGAAATATGCGCCGCTGTCTCGTTACAGGAAACGGCCAGCTTACCAACTTCATCGGCAACAACCGCAAAACCTTTTCCTGCCTCTCCGGCTCTGGCAGCCTCAATGGACGCATTCAGAGACAGCAAATTGGTCTGCGAAGCAATTCCCTGAATCAGTGAGATAATCTCCAATGATTCAACTACCTTTTGACTAACGGCTGCCGCTGCTTCTGTAATACTGCTCTGCTTTTCATTCAAATCCTGAACATCCGCAGTTGTAGAGGTTACAACAGAACTAATCTTATCCAAACCATCTGACAGACTTTGAATGCTCTTTTCCATGTCCGCTTCAAATATTTCCCGACTGCGCTTTTGTTCCGTCACATCCAATACCGTCGCCGCTACTACTACAGGTTTTTGCGAGGAATCATACACCGCGGTAACAGTCATACAAAACCAACGATAATTTCCATCTGCATGGCGTATACGATACTCCATCTGAATCGGTGACTGCTTGACACCCTTTTTGACATAATTCAAAATCTGCTCCATGACCCTGTTTCGATCCTGTTCATGTATCCTGTCAGAATAGGAATTCGCTGCATTTGGAAAATCCTGTTCACCATGGAAGCCCAACAGCTTACGGAATTGCTCAGAATACCAGAACGGATTCTCCGGGTTGGCAATATCCCCGTCGATTACATTCATGCTCCAGGAACCTTCATTCAATATGGAGTCTATCGCATCATGTCTCTTCGTGGATATATCCAAATCTTTTGCGTTGTTATGTGTTGTTGTAATATCTGTTATAATTCCGATAAATTCAAACGGTTTCCCGCCGCGCCGCACGATCTCTCCTGCCATACGCATCCAGCGTAATCCATTCTGCCCAGTCTGGAAACGATATTCCACGTCAAAATCCTTTTCCCCGGTCGTATCCTCCACCGTTTCCTGAAATTCCTGCATTACCTGATCGCGGTCATGCGCATAAATTTTTGATGACCATGATTCCAGCGTATCCTCCAATTTCTTTTGATCCGGATACCCTACAATCTGGCGAAACTCCTCGCTGTACACAACACGACTAACCTGTTGCTTATCATTAAAATACATAGACCACATGCCGGAGTGATTGATTCGGTTCAGCATCACCATATTTTCTCTTGCATGGTTCAGCAGCAAATTTGAGCAATTCAGCACATTATTCAGTGCTTTTACGACTCCCGATGCCTCGTCGCCCAATGCGGGATTCATAATCTGATCAAACAGACCGACCTGAAAGGATTTCTGAGCCTGCTCATTCATCTCACCCACTAATATCTCCGTCCACTGTTCCTGATTCTTTTTCTTATGCATATTTGTCGTCCCCCTGTTTCTTTGTATACCACGACATCCCGCCAAGCTGCGTTAAAATGTTAATCTGATATCGAATATACTATACCTTTTTCCGTGCGTTTTAACATTTATTTGTCAGTAGATTTAAAAATATTATATTTATATATTATAACGCAGTTATCAGAAAAAAACAATTATTCCTTATTAACTGCACATACTTTTTTGCAATGCCTGACAACCCTCGAGTACATCCTTATAAGCAGCTTCAAAATCTCCGGAATACCACGGATCTGCAATATCTCTCTCCACACCCGTCCATGACAACAAAAGCGATATTTTTTTCTCCGGGTCCCCGCCGCATATACGAAGCATATTTCGAATATTCGCCCTGTCCATCCCAATCAAATAGTCAAACCTGTCATAATCCGCTTTCGCCATCTGCCTTGCTCTTTTACCTTCACAAGAAATCCCATGCTTCTTCAGTTCTTCCCTTGCCGGCGGATATACCGGGTTCCCCACGTTTCCCCATATTTCTTCCGTACTGGTAGCCGCTGATTCCACATAAAATTGATCTGCAAGACCTTTTTTATCTAAAATGTCTTTGAATATAAATTCCGCTATAGGCGAACGGCAGATGTTGCCGTGGCAGATGAATAGTATTTTTATCATTGTTTAAAAACTCCTATATTTCCTTTATTTTCAAGCATTTTGGCATTTTTCAAGTTATTTAAATTTAAGCATTTTTTCTTAAATCTTCTTATATTTTCCTATGTTTTCGTGTGCAAAAATGGTAAAAATCATGGTAAATTTTGTGATTTTACCATTTGCCTTTTTCAAGAAACACATCTATTCTCCTGCCACACGCTTCAATTCGCTTTGTGCGTCCTCAAAGTTTACATGGGTATAAGTATTTAATGTAACACTTATGTCAGAATGACCCATGATGTACTGTAATGTTTTCGGGTTCATTCCGCTTTTTGCCATGTTAGAGCAAAAGGTGTGTCTGCATACATGGGGCGTAATCTTTGGCATTTGCACTTTATAAATGCTGTTGTACTTTTCGAGAATATGTTGCATATATTTTTCCCAATGTAAAGCTACCATAGGCATATCATTTTTATCCAAAAACAAAAATCCTGTATATCCGTCTATCATTGGTTCAACTTTAGGTGCTATACGCTTTTCAATAATCCTGCGAAAACACTGTGCAACTTCTTCCGTCATAGGAACATATCGAACACCGCTTTCTGTTTTTGGTGCTTCAATTATGTACTGCATTTGACTTGTGCGTAATAACTGATGATTTACTCTGATACGCTTTTTGTGAAAATCTATATCAGACATTGTCAGTCCGCAAAATTCTGAAATGCGTAAGCCTGTGTTAAATAGAATGTAAATGCCATCATAGTATTTGCAAAAATGCTTATCTTCACTTACAAACCTTAAATATTCTCTTTGCTGTTTTTTTGTTATTGCTTCTCTTGTAACACTATCGTTTACAACAACTGTTGCCAGCTCAAATTGAAACGGATTTTTACGAATCAAATCATCATTTTCTGCCATCTGAAAAGCAGGTCTTAACACACCTCTGATTGTATGAATTGAACTATAGCTTCTGCCATCAATCTTTTGCAGTTTAATCAACCATGCTTTTGCATCTGACAGTTTAACCTTATCTATTCTCTTGCTTCCAAAAGGGTCATTTTTTAATATGTTGATAACTGTTTTATACCCTGCCTGTGTGCTGTGTCTCACTCCTGTTTTCAATGACACATATTTCTCCACCAACGACAATACAGTATAATTACCGCCATTTGATACAATCTGATTAAACTTATCCTGTTCAATCTGTTTTTCCTTTTCACGCAAAGATAAATCCTTACGCTTGCCCTTTGGATATGGGTCGTTATGGTCTAATCTCCAACTATAAACATCCTTTATATTGCCCTCTGTATCAGTATATGTGTAACGATACCTTCCATCCGTTTTTTGTGTTTCGCCAGTATGCAATATTCTGTTTCTTTTATCTCTCCTTTTTTCGCTCATTGTTGTTCGTCTCCTTTCAAAAAAGAGACCCAAACTCATAATAATATATTATCACAAGTCAAGGTCTCTTTCCATACAAAACCATCATTTATACGACAGTTGCATGGTCTAAGTAATCTTCAAACCTCTGTCTTTTTATCAGTATGCGATTTCCATTCATAATAATAAAATCTGCTTCGGGGTGTTCATCTGCTATCATACGCAGCTTATTTTCCCCTATATGATAATAATTCGCTGCTTCTTCAATCGTTAAAGCATATCTTTTCCACACAGGAATCAAAGCCTGTTCACTCTGCTTTTTCATGGTCTTTCACCTCTGAGCCATTATACCCTATTATAACCATTAACTTTTTACAACTCATATAATTTTATCTCCTTTTCTCATTACACTTATTTGTAGTTATTAAAACACTCATTATAAAAAATATCATTTTAAATTAGAAATCAAAAAATATTCTCAAAATAATGATGCTTTGCGTTATGCCTTAAAATAAATTTTCCTTGGTAAGTACCTCATCAAGCACTCCAAGAATAATCTCCAACTCTTTTCTGAAACTTTGACGATACTTTTCAAGCAGTTTCAGGCTTTTCAATTTTTTATTAACTTTAAATGAATCCTTTCCGTTATTCAATGCTATAACAACAGATGAATCCCGAAATTCTATATTCGTATATCCATTTGCCAGCTCGTCCAATCTCATAACCGCTTCCATAAACTGCGGTGTTAAAATATAAAATGCTAATTGACCATTTGAAGTTCTGATTTCAAATTGATTGTTAAATGTAACATTCTCAGTCTCTATGCTATTATGAATATTCTCTGCTTCAATTATATTAGAAAGAAATCCGTTATCCATGCCCGGATTCTTTTTTTCCATAATACGCACAACGCCTTCTATATCTTTTCCTAACTCCATCTTCATAATCGGTCCACGAAACCTTGTTGTAGTTTTTTTCCTTAAATGACCATCACGATCTCTTTCCCTACTTACCCATTGCAGCAGCAAATCACTGTATATGATTTTTCTACCTCTATAGTTTCCTGATATGTAATCAGAACCATTTATCTTATTATATTTAGGAAGAATGGAACATTTCTTTACAAATTTCTCATTGATATAACGGTTAGGAAAATACTCAACTATGTCAATTTTCTCTGCAAGAACCCCTTTAACGACATATTGCCCCGTAAGTTCTTTTATTTCTGCTTCCACATTACCAACACGTTTACGCAGAAATACACAAATAAGCACAGAAGCTACTGTAAGTATCATAAATATTATTTGCTCAACAATATTTCTACCCCAAGACAGAAGCAAAAGCACAGGACAAATGATTATACCTAAATAGCCTAAAATAACTATAAACATTGACACTCCTGCAAACTTCTGTCGTTTGGAAATAACAGATATAATCTCCTCATCACTCATATTTTTCTCAAAATCTTGTGTCATTTTCTTCTTCCCCCTCACTAAAACTACATTTTTATCCATT
This sequence comes from uncultured Bacteroides sp., assembly GCA_964563955.1. GTDB lineage: Bacteria > Bacillota > Clostridia > Lachnospirales > Lachnospiraceae > Coprococcus_C. The sequence goes on from CAZLZH010000025.1 coordinate 10,881, forward strand.
TATCTTATCCGTCTCAAACAAGTTATCTTTGGTAAGTATCTCATCAAACACACCAAGCATAACCTCAAGCTCCTCCCGGAAGCTTTGCCGATACTTTTCAAGCCTTCTCCTACTATTCAGCGTCTTATTTACCTCAAATAAATCTCTTCCATTATTCAAGGTTATCACAACAGAGGAATTTCGAAATTCTATATTTGTATATCCGTCCGCCATTTCATCAAGCCGCATAACCGCTTCCATAAACTGCGGTGTTAAGATATAAAATGCTAATTGACCATCTGAAGTTTTTATTTCAAATTGATTATTAAACGCCTCATTCTCAGTCTCTATACTGTTATTCGAAGTGCCTGTTCCGAATAAGTTCGCAAGGAAGCCGTAGCTCTTGCGCGGATTCTTTCTCTCCCTGATTTTTACAAATCCCCCGATATCCTTTCCTAACTCCATCTTCATAAGCTGACCTTGAAACAGAGTTGTTTTTTCTGTCGTCGTATGGCCATCGCGGTCTCTTTCTTTTGATTCCCACTCTAAAAGCAAATCACAATATGTAAATTTCCTGCCTTTATAGTTTCCTGATAAATAATCAGAACCATTTATCCTGTTATAATCCGGAAGAATTGAACACTGCTTTACAAATTTCTCATTAATATAACGGTTGGGAAAATACTTCTCTATCTCAATTTTCTCGGCAAGAATTCCTTTTACAATATATTGTCCCTCAAGCTCTTTTATCTTTGCTTGCAGCTTTTTGGCAGCCTTGCTTAAAAATATGCATAAAAGCACGCACACAATCGTGAGCAGCAAAATAGTTATACCCAGGGCAATATTTCTTTCCCAAACCATAAATGTAACTATAGGTCCTATTACTATGCCCAAAAAAGCGATAAGAACTATAAAAGTCATCAGCTTTAAAAGTCTCTGCCGACCGGATATCGCCGATACAATCTCATGGTCACTCTTACTTCCTTCAAAATCCTGATTCATGAACTTTCTCCCTCATTAAAACTGTTTTTTACATCCTGTCTATTTGTCTTGTCCGCCCAAAGCAGCCACCGTTTCCTATAATATACAACAGTTTAAGCAGATAAAACATACCGAAATCGGCAAAATAACCCTTTTATTTTATTCATAAAAGCAAAATAACAGCACCCCGTTCTTCTGAAATGGGATGCTGTGAATGTACACTATTTTTTATTTTTTCGAGCATTATACTTTTCCATATCGATTAACCCATTTGCCATCATTTGCTCTGTCCAAAGCTGCAATGCCTCAACCGTAACAGAAATCTTTTCTAACTCCTCCTGTATATTTATAAAATCATCAATCTCCGTATCATCAATCATTCCGTCAGCCGTTATATTGATTAACCTGCGTTGATTATCCTGAACCATATTTAAGGAATCCAACATTTTTAAGATTATCTGGGAAAGATTTTGTACCTTAACCTCCGGTACATATTGCATTCCTACCGGACACTGATTCGAGCAATAATAATTACATAATTCCGGAAATTTATATTTTTCAGCCATAACAAGAATTTCTTCCGGACGTGGTTCAACACGCTCATTTTCAATCTTTTCTATTCGTTCCGGAGAAATTGATTCAAGCAATTCACTTGCTTTATCTCTTGTAAGCTTTAATTCTTCCCTTCTTCGAAAATATATATTTTTATTCTCTTTATTTGAAACTCTGGGCATTTGCCTATACCTCCCTCAAAACTGCAATTGTAGCTTTTGTGTATCAAAATTAAATATTATTTCAAATTTGAAAAAGGTTCCTTGATACATAGAAAGATGGAAATAAAAAATCGATGCGACAGGATTCGAACCTGCGACCTCTGCGTCCCGAACGCAGCGCTCTACCAAGCTGAGCCACGCATCGCTATTGTCAGACCGAAATCCAACATACGACATAATAGCATACCCATACAAAAAAAGCAAACAATTTTTTTATTTTTACCAGCCGTCTATATGCTCTCGTATGATTGTCGAAAAAATGCGTTCTTTTGCCCGTGGGAATTCCGCCTCCATCGCCTTCAACAGCTTCTTTGCACTCTCCCGTTTTGTCGCCGCGTCTGCCGGACATAAATTCTTCACGACCGGAAGCGCATACCGTCTGCAAAATCCCCGCACCTCCGACTCCGTAACATAGACGAGCGGACGTATCAGCGTAAGCCCTGTTCCGTCCAGATGCGTGACCGGAGAAAATGTGTGAATGCGCCCCTCAAGAGCAAGCGACATCAAAAATGTCTCTATCACATCATCCCTGTGATGTGCATATGCAAGCTTGTTACAACCGAGCAGCAACGCCTGTTCATTAAACGCCCCCTTCCGAAGCTTCGCACAGAGCGGGCAGAGACTCTTTTCCTTCCTGCTTGTCACAATCTCATAAATGTCCGTTTTCACGACCGAATACGGAACCTGCAACGATTCACAAAATGCATAAATCGGCGAAAAATCCATCCCTGCAATTCCGGTATGAACGGTAATCGCTTCAAGCGAAAACGATTTCGGATAAAATTTCTGCAATCCTGCAAGTGCAAAAAGGAGTGTCAGGCTGTCCTTTCCTCCGGAAATACCTACGGCAATTTTATCGCCGTCCTCTATCATATTATAGGCAGCAATTGCCTGTCTTACCTTGCTATACAGCTTCTGTTGTTCCATGTTTTTCTCCAAGAATCAAAAGATTTATCTCCGACATCTCCAATAGACGTTTATATCGCTCGTTTACTTCCCGAAATGCATTCGAATTATCCATATATTTTTTCTGATCAAGAAACCTTGAGCTTTCCACAAGCTGCAAATCATGTATCCTTCTCTCCAGTTCCTTTATGGCGCTCTGTAAACACGCATGTGTCTTAACCGGAACCTCGGTTCCAAACAGCCGTTCCCGCAACCCTTTTGTTCCGTTATAAAATAAAAAACCAAGCCCTGTCAGCACAAGCTCATAGGCAAAAAGCTGTGTAATAATCTGAAACCATATATCCCACGCCCGCAGAAAGAAAACATCAATCGGGCCGAATGTCATAAGCAATGTGAGTATAATTGCAATCGGTGTATCAATCCATAGTATAAATGCCAAACGTCTGCGGCTGTATTTTTTGTCTACCTGACGATCCTCAAACACAAGCTTATCCAGATTGAATTTCAATTTATTGATATCCTCATGCAATATATTTGTCGTTCCTGTCTGATCCGGGCATTGTTCAATTGCTGTCTGAAGCCTTTGCATTTCCTGTTCGCATACAAGCAGCCCTTCCTGTATCGTTTTTGTCTGTGAAAGCAGCTGTTCTCGTACTTCCCCGTATGCTTCCATCACAGCGTCCTCCGGATATGCGCGGACTGCTGCGGCTGTATCAGACTGTCCAAGCGCCTGTAACATCTGTGTCACATAGACTTCTCTTGCCTGTTTCTTCGTCTGTAAGCCGGAGTCCTCAATTCGTTTCATCGCGATTCCCAATGCATTCGAAGCATTCAGTTCGTAGAGCAGCTCATAGTCTATTGCCTGTTTCTTCTCCACTTTTTCCTCGAACTTACGCGTGGCAATCGGTATAAATTTGACGCTCGTCATTTGCCCATCCGTATATCCACGCAAAAAACCATGCTCCCCGGTTTCCTCCTCACTTATCGGTTCCGGACTTCCCGGATAATACACATTTGCCTTCTCGTACTTCTGATATGTATGGCGGTGTCCAAGTCCCACATACGAAAAATGCTTTCCGTCGAAATCCTCCAGATCAAACGGACATACCTTCGCATCCCCGCCATGTCCGAGAAAAATACTCACACGGCGCAGGTCATGTGCATATACACTATCAAAATCATTTCGGTCATTAAAGTGGCTGTATTGGCAGATGCCATAAACATCCAGATTATATTTTTCAAAATAAAGACTATCCACAATCCCCTCTGCATAGGAATTTCGTTTCGGACGTTCCTCCTCCTTTACATGATTGTGTATATCTTCACAATTCAACAAATAGGTTCTCGACACGAACTTGTACGTCCACAAGATACTATCCCTCTCCAAGCAGTCGCATTCACCTGTCACATAGATGATATCCGTCTTTTCAAACCGCGCAAGCTCCATATCGACAAACGCAATATCCTCTTTTGATGGAACATGGTCAAACAAATCTCCGGTAATAAATATCATATCCACGGGATGTAATTCCAAATAATCGAGCACATGAAAAAAACCGTCATATAATGCCGGCGTCTCTCCCCGCTTCCCAAGATGTAAATCTGCAATATGAGCAAACCTCATGGTCTTTCCCTCTCCTCGTAATCAATATTTCACAAGCATCTATGAAATATAATACAGTCATGTGGATTGCATATATTTGGTATTCATTCATGAAATATACATATGTTTGAAACTTAGAAGTTCTTGATGTTCTGTAGTATCAACAGCAATGCTTGAACACGATGTTCAAGCAAGCCGCCACAAGCCATGGATGGCTTATTGGCGGCGGTTGCGTATGGTATAAATTCATTATATCAGAACATCTAGAACTACTTAGTTTCTACACATCGTATATGAAATGAATGGATACCAAATATGTGCTTACACATTTTGTATATTTCGTATATGCATAAATATGCCAGATATGCTCCCTTCCATAGTTTACCACAATCCGCCCCTGTCCTGCGACAATTTTTTACATGATATATGTATCTTTTTCGATTGTTTTACAAGCCTCTTTATAGTATAATTGACATATTATTGGATATGGGAAGGAATGTTCGGATATGGCAGGAAATGCGTTATTGGTTGCAAACTCTGCATCCATGATTGACCATTTTAATAAAGATAATATCTGCATCCTGCAGGAGATGGGATACCACATCACAGTGGCTGCCAATTTCAGAGAGGGCAACTCCAGTACAAAGGAGCGCATTGACACCTTTTCAAAGGAACTTGCCGAGCAGGGAATCGATATTATCGATTTACCGATTCCTCGCTCTGTCATGCAAATCGGCAAATCATTAAAATCCATCTCTATCCTGCGTAAATACATGAAGAAGCATCCGTGCCAAATCGTGCATACACAGACACCGTTCGGCGGCGTTGTCGGTCGTCTGGCAGCAAAAAAATCCCGCAGGCAGGGCGTGTCCAAGGTTATCTATTTTGTACACGGCTTTCACTTCTTTCATGGTGCCGGAATCAAAAATTACCTGCTGTATTATAATATTGAAAAATTCCTTTCCCGCTATACGGATTGCCTGATTACACTGAATCAGGAGGACTTCAAAGCCGCAAAGGATAAGTTCCACCACCCGAATGTGCGATATGTCGCGGGCGTCGGTGTAGATACGGATGCCATCGCGACGCGACAGATTGATAAAGCTATCGTGCGGAAACGATTTCATCTTCCGCCGGACAAGCATATCATCCTGACAGTCGCAGAATTGATTCCGAGAAAAAATGTGGAGGGCTGTATACGAGCCTTCGCAAAGGCAAACCGGGAAGATACGGTTTTGGTAATATGCGGAAAAGGAAAACTTTTAGAAAGCCTAAAAGAACTTTGTACAATGCTTGGCATAAGTGACCGTGTCTTTTTCGCGGGATACCGGACGGATGTGCTCGATTTATATTGCACAGCGGATTTATTTGTATTTACAAGCTATCAGGAGGGGCTCCCGGTTGCCGTCATGCAGGCAATGGCAGCAGGCTTACCGGTCATCGCCTCCGATATCCGTGGCAATCACGACCTTCTTGCACAAGAAGCAGACAGTCCCTGTGCAGATTATCTGCTGCCGGTCGCAGATACGGACGCATTTGCAAAAAAGATATGCGAAGTCCTTGATCATCCATCCCTCGCACAGACACTCGGTGAAGAAAACCGCCGATTATGCAGACAATATTTTGATATTCGCATTGTACATGACACTATGTCGGATATCTACCACGAACTAGACAGGTAAAGGAGAATCTCGATGTATACAGTTCAGGTATTACTTTCAACCTACAATGGTGAAGCCTATATAAAGGAACAGTTAGACAGCATTTTGAATCAGGAGGACGTTTCTGTTCGCCTGCTCATACGCGACGACGGCTCTACAGACACAACAAAAGAAATTTTGCGCGCCTATGGGGCACTACATAAAAATATACAGTATATCTATGGAGAAAATGTAGGCGTTACCGCCTCATTTTTCCGCTTATTCGAGCTGTCCGACCAGACGGTTGACTACTATGCACTCGCAGATCAGGATGACGTGTGGGATACTGATAAACTAAAAATCGCCTGTGATAAATTGGAAGAACTGCATGGCAACCACATGCAGACACCTCAACAAAAAAGCAAAAAGAACAACCGCCAAAAAGGAAATCAGAAAAAGAAGAAAAAGCAGCCGGGAATCAACGCACAAACCTATTCGATTCCGCTGCTGTATTGCAGTGATGCCTTAAATACTGACGAAGAGCTTCGTCCGCTTCCGGATAACATGCAGACTACAGGTCAGATTCGTGTCCCGGATTTTCGGAATGCATTGATTGAAAATATCGCCAGAGGGGCAAGCATCGTCTTTAACCAAGCGCTAATGTCCTATGTGAGAATCAGTATGCCGCAGGATATCTATATGCATGACTGGTGGCTGTACCTTGTGGCATCATGCTTTGGCGAGGTATATTACGACAGTACCCCTCACTACATGTATCGTCAGCATGCAAAAAACGCACTCGGTGCTGCCTCACCATCCGGTACATCCAAATTTTTCCGCAGACTCCGCCAGAGTAAGACAAACGGCGGGCATGTATCAAAACAGGCGAAGGCATTTGCACGGATTTATCGCGTTCCGGATGACAAACAAATCTATCTGAACATCCTGACCAAATATCAAGATGTAAAAAAATACAGAAAGATGGGAATTTCCGGTAAATATCTGTTCCGACAGGATAAAAAGGACAATCGTATCTTTAAACTTATGTTTCATTCGAATCATTTGTAATTGACTTCGGTTTCCTTTTAATTTATAATTATTTTTGTGTTTTTCCAAAGTTGAACAGCAAATACAGAAAGAATTATAAAAGAAAAGAGGAAATTGATATGGCAGTAAAGTATATCTTTGTAACCGGTGGTGTCGTGTCGGGGCTTGGAAAGGGAATTACCGCAGCATCGCTCGGCCGTTTACTCAAGGCGCGCGGCTATAAGGTAGTCAGCCAGAAATTCGACCCATATGTCAATATGGACCCGGGAACCATGAATCCAATTCAGCACGGCGAGGTTTTTGTAACAGACGATGGCGCTGAAACGGACTTAGATTTAGGTCATTACGAGCGTTTTATCGACGAAAGTCTGAACAAGGGTTCCAATGTAACAACCGGAAAGGTATACTGGAGTATTTTGAACAAGGAACGCCGCGGTGATTTCGGCGGTCATACGGTTCAGATTATCCCGCATATCACAAACGAGATTAAAGACCGTTTTTACCGGAATCCGGATGCAAAAGAGACTGAAATCGCAATTATCGAGGTCGGTGGAACCGTCGGTGATATTGAAAGTCAGCCATATATGGAAGCTATCCGGCAGTTTCAGTTAGATGTCGGGCATGAAAATTGTATCATGATTCATGTTACACTGATTCCATATCTGAAATCGTCCGGCGAACTGAAAACAAAGCCGACGCAAGCAAGCGTCAGAAACTGTCAATCACTCGGAATCCAGCCGAATATCCTTGTCTGCCGCTCTGATCTGCCGCTTGACAAGGCGATAAAGGATAAGATTGCCGGCTTTTGTAATGTACCAAGCGAATGTGTCATCCAAAATCTTGATGTAGAAGTTTTATATGAAGTTGTACTTGCCATGGAACGTGAAAAGCTGGCAGATGTTGCCTGTAAATGTCTCCATATTCCTTGTCCGGAACCGGATTTGGATGATTGGATCGCCATGGTAGACAACTGGAAGCATCCGCAAAAGAAGGTTCGAATTGCCCTTGTCGGTAAATATGTCTCCTTGCACGATGCCTACATATCAGTCGTAGAATCATTGAAGCATGCCGGTGTCGCACATCGTGCGGATGTCGAAATCAAATGGATTGACTCGGAGCTTGTAACCCGCGACAACGTCGCCGAGGTTCTCGGTGATGTATCCGGTATTCTTGTGCCGGGTGGTTTCGGAGACCGCGGCATTGAGGGCATGATTGAGGCAATCCGCTACGCCAGAGAAAACAAAATTGCATTTCTTGGTCTTTGTCTCGGTATGCAGCTTACGATTGTCGAATTCGTAAGAAATGTAATCGGATATCCGGATGCAGACAGCTCCGAGTTCAACCCGAGCTCAAGTCATCAGGTCATCCATATTATGCCGGACCAAAACGGCGTAACTGACCTCGGCGGCACGTTACGTCTTGGCGCTTATCCTTGTGTACTTGACAAACATTCAAAAGCATATCAGTTATATGGCACAGACCATATTGAAGAACGTCACAGGCATCGTTATGAAGTCAACAATGACTATCGAAATGTCCTGACGGAACACGGCATGCTGCTTTCCGGCTTATCCCCGGATGGTCATATCGTGGAAATGATTGAATTACCTGACCATCCATGGTTTATCGGCACACAGGCACACCCTGAATTTAAAAGCCGTCCAAACAAGGCGCATCCTCTTTTCCTCGGATTTGTAGGTGCTGCGATTGAATATCACGAAAGAAAAGGAACGATTCCCTCATGAAAATATCGAGCTGGCTGAAAAACCACAAACACATATGGACCTTATTGTACGGATTGATCTACCTTCCGTGGTTTCTATGGTTAGAGCAGCATGTGACAACTGATTTTACACTCATATCCATGCCGCTTGATTATAAAATTCCATTTTGTGAATATTTTATCATTCCGTATTACTTGTGGTTTTTGTTTGTTCCGGCAATTATGATATACGAATTTTTCTACTCGAAACAGGAATATTATCAATGCTGTGCACTTCTGTTTACCGGCATGACGATCTTTTTAATTATATGTACGGTGTGGCCAAACGGTCTGAATCTGCGACAGGATATCTCCTATCGTGACAACCCATGTGCGCAACTTGTAAAATGGTTATACAAAACCGATACAAGCACAAACGTTTTTCCGAGTCTGCATGTATTTAATACGTTAGGCTGCCTGATTGCACTGTTTAAAAGCAAGGGCATGAAAGGGCGCAATGGCATCAAAATCGCTGCTGCCATCTTCGGAATTTTGATTATACTCGCAACCGTATTTTTGAAACAGCATTCTGTATGGGATGTAATCGGCGCATTTGCGCTCGCCGCCATTTTATACATTCCGGTCTATATACCAAAGTGGGGGAAAAAGAAAGAATAAAGACAGACAAAACGGTGTAACCCATTACCCAGGTTACACCGTTTTATAATTAATTAAATCCAAATAATTTCTGGAATATACGATATCCGGTTCTTCCAAACCATCTTCCCGGTACACCCGGAAGGTTATAGGTAATACCGAAAATCGTTCTTCGCAATTCCTTATAAAGCTCTGCATCCGTCTCCTTCAGATATTTCCATAGTTCCTTTTTCTTTTTATAGAGCTCCTTATCCTTCGAGACAACACAGATACTGGAAGCCACACACATCATCATATCGAGATATTGGAACAAAAACCGATACAACTGCGGTGTCAGTTCATCTCTGTGTTCACTAAAAAACTGAATCAGCGTCCGGTTTACAAATAATTGCTGGTCAATACGCTTAATCATCGTCTTTTCATTGACCGACTGTCCGTCTCTGCCGATGTAATAGTGATACAAATCCACATTCAGATACATCAGTTTCTTGACATGCAGCATCGGTTGAAAAATATAAATGTTATCTACATAAAACGTATGCTTGGGAAGTACAAGCCCGCAATCGTGCAAAATCTGTGTGCGGTAAATCACAGAATGCATCAGCACATATTGGAACTTGTTAAACCGTATACGGCTGTCCTCCCAACTGATAATTCGTTTTTCCGGCAATGCTCCATGATAGCGCATGACCCGCTTTTTCCGTCGATCTGTTTTATCATAGATATAGTTGGACAACAACATATCCAGATCTTTCTCATCCTTCACGACGCTTTTCAATACCTTTAGTACGCTTTTAAATGCCTCCCGTTCAAGCCAGTCATCACTGTCAACAACCTTGAAAAATACACCGGTAGCATTTGCAATGCCTGTATTAACGGCATCACCATGTCCGCCATTTTCCTTGTGAATTGCACGCACGATTGTAGGATATTTCTTCTCGTAGTCATCGGCAATCTGACCAGTCTTGTCTGTTGAACCGTCATCCACGATTAAAATCTCAACATCCTCGCCGCCAATCAAAGCGCAATCAATACACTTCTTCATGTAATCCTGCGAATTATAACAAGGAATTGTGATTGTCAATATTTTCTTCATATATTACTTAATTACCTTAATCCATCCTTCCGGAGCCTCGATGCGTCCCATCTGAATACCTGTCAGAGTTTCATACAGCTTCTTTGTAACAGGTCCCATCTCGTCCATTCCGCTTGGGAAGCAAATCCCTTTTCCGTGATCATCTATTTTTCCAACCGGAGAGATAACGGCTGCTGTACCGCAAAGTCCGCACTCTGCGAAATCCTTGACTTCGTCAAAATAAACCTCTCTGTGCTCCACTGTCATACCGAGATATTTCTCAGCTACAACCATCAGGGAACGACGTGTAATAGACGGAAGAATACTATCCGACTTCGGTGTTACGAGCTTGCCATCCTTTGTGACAAAGATAAAGTTCGCACCGCCGGTCTCCTCAACCTTTGTACGAGTTGCCGCATCCAGATACATATTTTCAGAATAGCCCTGATTGTGTGCATCTACAATCGGATGCAGACTCATTGCATAGTTCAAGCCTGCCTTAATATGTCCGGTACCATGAGGTGCTGCACGGTCAAAATCACTGACACGGATAACAATCGGTTTTGCTCCACCCTTAAAATATGGTCCAACCGGTGTACAGAACACACGGAACTGATACTCCTCAGCCGGCTTTACACCGATAACAGCATTACTTCCGAACATATATGGACGGATATAAAGAGTTGCGCCGGAACCATATGGTGGAACCCAGTCAATATTTGCCTCAACTGTCTTTACAATAGCATCAACCCATTTATCTTCCGGATAAACAGGCATCTCCAAACGTCTGCAAGTATCTGCCATGCGATTTGCATTTAAATCCGGACGGAATGTTACGATATGACCATCCTCTGTCGTATATGCTTTTAAGCCTTCAAAACAAGTCTGTGCATACTGGAGTACACAGGCACATTCACTCATTGTAACCGTTGCATCCTCTGTCAAAACGCCTTCATCCCATGCACCATTCTTGTAATTTGAAACGAAACGTTTGTCTGTCTGCACATAACCAAAGCCAAGTGAAGACCAATCAATATTCTTACTCATAGTCTCTTACTCCCTTTCCCTTGTAAACTATATAACTGCTGTCCTATATTTTACCACTCATATCCAATTATGCAAGCAAAAATTACAGGATTCCTTCGTAAAATGTCACTATTTCTTTTTTATCGCAACTGCTTCGATTTCAATCTTGACATCCTTCGGGAGTCTTGCCACTTCCACACAGGAACGGGCCGGGCAATCGCCCTTAAAAAAGCTTGCGTACACCTCATTGACTGCAGCAAAATCATTCATATCCTTGATAAACACAGTTGTCTTTACGACTGAATCTGCATCACTGCCCGCTTCCGTGAGCAATGCAATCAGATTACCGATTGCCTGTTTTGCCTGTGCCTTGATATCTCCGGTCTCAAGCTCGCCGGTCTCCGGAATAATCGGAATCATGCCGGATGTATAAATCATATCTCCCACAACAATTGCCTGTGAGTAAGGTCCGATTGCTGCCGGTGCCTTTGGGGTCTGAATAACTGTTTTCATAATGCAATACCTCCATATATAAATGATTAGATAGTAACTCCGGGGTTGTACCACTCTGAATAGTAACTCCAGAGTTGTCCGGCTGTACTTTATTCTATATGTTTTACAATCATCTGTCATTAAAATTTTACTATTTAATTATCTCGATTGTCTTATCGGTTATGCGGATTTTGCCTTCCTTGAGAAGGCGACCGCATGCACGTTTAAACGCGTTTTTACTCAAGCCGAATTCCTTCTTGATTCGGTCCGCATCCGCCTTGTCCGTAAATGGCAGCACACCCTTATAGCTTTTTATAACGGCATAAACCATCTCACTATCCTCTTCCATCTGTGCATATGCAAGCTTTCGGATTGCCAAGTCTGCCTTGCCATCCGGACGGATTTTTACGATTCTACCATGCACTGTATCACCGACCCGAACCGGTGTATAAAGCTCACTCGCATATATAAGTCCCGGATATTTGTCATCAATTGCGACAAACGCGCCGAAATCCTTTTTGTACTCATATACCGTTCCGGTAAACTCCTGTCCTTCCTCATATCCGGTAATCGAAGAAAGCTCTTTTCCGATTTTCATGGACATGCATAACCGTTCCGAGCGATCCACATACATACGCACGAGATAGGATTTTCCGGCTTCCACCTTTGCCGTCTGCTCCTTGAACGGAAGCAGCACATCACGTTCTAATCCGCAATCCACAAACGCGCCGAGCTCTGTCACGCTTTTTATCAAAAGCTTGCGGACTTCCCCCACTGTGATAAGCGGTGTATTTGTGGTGGCAATCAGACGGTCCTGTGAATCCCGATAGACAAAGACCCGCAGACTGTCTCCGGCTTTCGTTCCTTCCGGTACCTGCTTGCGCGGGAGCAATATCGTATCTGCCGTCGCGCTTCCCTCTTCTCCTAAATAAATTCCAAAATCCTTTGAACGAACAACAAAAAGTTCATTCCATTTTCCTATTTCAATCATATTTCCTGCTTTCTGTATTTGAACATCCTCGAATCTTTTGCATCCGACACATTCTAAAATAGACCACTGACTTCGTGGTCTATTTTTTCTTTTCCATATTATTTAACTTTAATACCTTTTTTTTGATAAAGGCGGTCTCTGTCTCATCCGCTTTTTCAAACCCAAGCTCTTTTAAAACATCCGGCGAATTTGTAAGCGAAAAAACAGACATACCCTTTTCATTCAGTTTGTCCTTATAGCCGTTAAACACATCTACGACAGCATAAACATCCTTTGTTCTGCGATCCGGACTCTGTATAACATTTCGAATACACCATGAGTGAAACTCACCGTTCTTCTCCGGTATCATATCACTTTTTTCTTTCTTCACATATATGCTTTCTGTATCGCAAATGGCCCACGGAACCACATATATTATGTTACTCATCCCTTTACTCCTTTACCTTTAGAACCCCGCATCATCCGTTATCTCATAGTTTTTTCAAAATCTTTCTTTTTCCCCTATGTTTCAACGTATGCAATCATATAGTATTTGTTTCCGTTTGTCAAACAATTATTATTTATTTCGCAAATGTTTATAAGATGTTTTCCTGCATTTTTTGGCATTTTTCGATTTTCATACAGATTTTTGCTTGACATCCGGTCGGAAAACACACACAATAACGCTATCACCTAACACATGGAGGCATACTATGAAAATACTTGTAATCGGCGGGAGTTATTTCCTCGGGAAAAATTTTGTTGAAGAAGCAGTAAACGTTCACAGCGTCAGTATATTAAACCGCGGCACGCGCCCTCTCGACAATCCTCACATAACAGCATACCATATGGACCGCCATGATGCCGAAAGCCTGTCCCAAGTTGAGGAACAGCACTTCGATGTCATCGTTGATTTCTGCGCTTATCAGCCGGGGGATATCCGATTTCTTCTTGCCAATCTGAAAGCCTCCTGTAACCAATATATCTATATCAGCACCTGTGATGTTTACGAGCGCAACACATCCCAATATATGGATGAAAACGGAGCATTTGAAACGCGCACATTCGGTGGAGAAGCAGGCGATTATATAAGCGGAAAAATCGCACTTGAAAAAGAGCTTGTCGATGTGTGCAGACAATACGACATCGCTTACACCTCCTTCCGACCGGCCTTTATTTACGGACCGGATAATTATGCGCCGCGGGAAGCTATATACTTCCGCTGGATTGTAAGTGCCGGTCAGATTATCCAGCCATCCGATGCGACCGGAGAATTTCAGATGGTTTATGTAAAAGATGTAGCGGCGGCTATTTTAGCTGCCTGCGGCAACACGATTGCTTACAACAAGGCATACAATCTGTGCAATCCGGAGATGCTCACCTATTCCTCCTTTGCAGATATACTTGCCAAAGCAACCCCTATTCCGTTTGAAAAAGCAGAAATATCCGTACAGGATATTATAGCCAAGGGTATTCCACTCCCGTTTCCACTTTTGAAGGAAGAATCACAATACTACAAGGGAGATTTAGTACAGGAATTAAAGGTTACATACACGCCGATTGAAACCGGTATGGCTGAGACATTTGCGGCATATATACAGGGAAACTAAGAGATTTTTTTGTCTTGCATATTTTTTCAAAAAAGGCTTGCATTTTTTGAAAAGGTATAATATAATATCAATCTGTGAGACACGAAATATATTGGGCTATCGCCAAATGGTAAGGCACTGGACTCTGACTCCAGCATTTTCCAGGTTCGAATCCTGGTAGCCCAGCTCAAATAAAAAAGACCTCGGTGAGGTCTTTTTTATTTTTAATTATTTCTGTAAACTGTTTCCGGCAGTTTTGAATCATTTTTAATAAAAAAAATCACAGTAGAATTTACCTTAAATTCCTACTGCGATTTTTTCGTGCGGCTGAGAAGATTCGAACTCCCGACACCTTGGTCCGTAGCCAAGTGCTCTATCCAGCTGAGCTACAACCGCATCTATGTTGATTCTCACAACAGATGATATTTTACCGCATCTGTTTGTTTATGTCAAGCAGTTTCTTGGCAAATCTCTATACCCATTCAAAGCGGATATCCGCTGTATCCTGCGTGCAAATCGTAAGCCAATAGTCATCAAATCCCTTTGTAACAAAGCGGCTTTCCGTTTGAACAACCAGTTGTCTCTCCCAATCAATCTCAAATGAATTTAACGGCACACTGATTCCCTGCCCGGTCAGCTTCAAATAGGCTTCCTTCATCGTCCAAAGTTCAAAAAAACGGGAATCCTGCATATCCGCATCGCCATCCATTACATAGTGATACTCCTTTTCCGTAAACACACGTTTCGCAACCTTCCCGTTTTGCTCACGGATTCGTTCAATATCCACGCCAATCGGTACATTTCCAAATCCAAGCGCAATGTATTCACCGGCGTGAGACAAATTAAAATGGAAATCCGGATGTCCCTTCACGGAAGGCTTCCCATATCCATTTTTTTCAAGAACTAGCTCCGATGGCAAAATTCCAAGCTTCTCCGTCAGAGTATCCTGCAGCAGCAGTCCCGCTGCCATAGAAACGCACGCCGGCTCCTGCCGTTTGAATGCCTTCACACGTTCCCGCCGTTCCGGATATAACTTCTCCAGCAGTTCCTCAAAATGCTCCGATAAATAGGGGATATTCACTTTTTTTATCCGGACGACCATAAACCCTTCCATATCATTACCTATACCAATCTGATTTAATCTATCCATCATTAAAGCATAAAAAAAGAGGGATTGCAAATATGCAATCCCTCAAAGCCTCAGTTTTCACATGTCTACTCGTCTTCCAATTCTGCAAGAATCTCAAACAAGATACTGATTTCCTTTTCCTTTGCTGCATCGAGATATGCCTTAAAGCGAACCGCCGACTCAATCTCTCCTGTGATAGAAATACGAACAAGCAGATTTCTTGCTGTCAGCATATTTCTTACAACTGTCTCATACTCCCGGATTGTGTCCTCGTTGTATTTGAGGAATCCGTGGCTCATAAGATACTTAATACGCTCAAGCATCAAAACCTTGTGGTCATACATAACGTGCAGAGCACGAATATCAAAATCCGGTTCCTCTGCATGAAGCTGCTTGTCAATCTGTGCAAGCACCTTGTCATAAACCTTGATACCAAAGGTTGTATCATCAAAGCGGTTACGCAGCATACGGAAATGATCCTTTGTATCCTGCGAATTCAAATACTCACTGATTGTCTGCTTGATAAGCTCAATATCAACCTCGTAAATCGGATGCTCTGTGTTTTTCATGACAACATACAGGCCACGGCCACCCTTATGGTCATCCTTAAACACATGGTCATCCTGCTCAGTAATTACCTCATAACCGCGCTCAAGGTCTGAGAAGCTGACCGTGTTATAAGAATAATGATCCTGGAATGTAAAGTCTCCTACATAGAATATTTCTTCATCACGATTATAACCATAGATAAACAGCTCGTGTGGGAACTTATAATCCACCTCTGCATCGCAGAGAATCTTTGCCTCATCAAACACGCCATACACATAACCGTTCAAATCAATCGTCTTGATGATAAAATCAATAATGTTACCACAGTAGCTCTCAATCTGCTCCTTTGTGAGAAGGGAGAACATCAGATACGGGCACTGCTTCAACGCACTGCTTCCCGGCATCATATCGGCAAGAAGCATATCATCTCCGGTAAAAATCTCCTGAATGTTATAGCACCGGAGCTGTATGTAGTTACTAAATATCCATTTTCTTGCATTCTCATCATCAGAAAGAATGGAAAACAGTGTTGCATGCCACTGCCATGAAGTAATCATCGGATACGTTACAGGTAATTTTTTCATGTCTGCCATTATAAATTCCTCCCAATCTCTATGCTAATTTTTCTGCTATTGAAGCTGCTAAATCGCTGAATGAATCATAATCGGTAAGCGCAAGCTCATAATCCGTAAACGAAATATCAAATTTGCTCTCCGCAGCAACAATCAATCGAATTAAAGATACTGAATTAACTCCATACTCATTTACCATGGATGCGTTCATATCGATGTCGTCCACTTCCGGCATTACATCATGTATCACTTCTTCGAGTTTCTTTGTAATTTGTTCCTTGTCCATTGCGTATACCCCCTGCATAGTTTTATAGAATATATTTTACTCTCTTTCCGTATGGAAATCAAGGCAATTTTAACATAGAAAATGCACAATGCCGGAATTGCATTGTGCATTTTACCGAAATTATAAAAGTGTCTCTACTACAAACAGATCCTCTCCTGTTTTTATCGCCCCTGTCTTGATTACATGAATCCTCTGCTTCTCATTTAATGCCGTACAGACAATCGGAGATACGAGGGATGGTGCATGCTCCCGAACATAATTCAGGTCAAGCCGCATAAGCGGCTGTCCCGTCACAACCTTATCCCCCTGCTTTACAAACACAGTAAAGCCCTTTCCTTCCAGTTTAACCGTGTCGATGCCCATATGCAGCAACAGCTCGGTTCCATCCTCCGCCACAAGCCCGATGGCGTGATTCGTCGGAAACACAAAGGAAACCGTTGCATCTACAGGCGAAACGACTTCTGACCGTCTCGGTTCTATCACCATGCCGTCACCCATCATCTTGGAAGCAAATGCCTCGTCCGGTGCTTTCTCAATCGTACTCGCATATCCGGTCACAAAGCTCTTTATGAGCAGCTGATGTATGACCTGCGGTTCCGTCTGCAAATCGAGTTCGATTCTTGTGTTTGCCTGTTTGTTGTAATCAGCAGTTTTTTCCGTCCCCGATTCTTCCTGCACATTTATTTGACCATTTGTTTCTATTCCTTCCTGTGCAATCATTTGACTCTCTGCTCCCGTCATACCCTGCACATCCGTTTGATTCTCTGTTCCTATCATACCTTGAACATCTAATTGCATATCTGCGGCGATCCGTTCCTGTGTATCTGCAAAATTATCATTTTTTTCCATATACTCACATAAATCGGATTTGATAACCGACACACGCGGTCCATAGACAATCTGCACGCCTTTCCCTTTACAGATCACACCAACTGCCCCTGTTCCCTTTAACACATCCTGCTGTACCTTTGACGCATCATGAACTGTGCAGCGAAGCCGGGTAGCACAGCAATCCACATCCGATACATTTTCCGTTCCACCAAGTCCTTGCAGAATCTGTGCTGACAACGCATACTTATTCTCTTTTTCGTTTGCCGTAGATTGTCCCCCGTCATGTTTTTTTGCTTCCAGATCACTTCTATGATACAGCTTCACTTCCTCTGCATTATCACGCCCCGGCGTTTTCAGATTCAGCTTTCGAATCAAAAATGCAAAGAGGAAATAATACACAATAAAATAACCGATTCCGACTATCACAATCCATATCCAGTTTGTTTTTGCATTTCCCTGCAAAATACCAAACAAAAACAGATCGATTAAACCTCCCGAAAATGTCATGCCGACACCGACACGGCAGATCTGCATAAGCATATAGGCAAATCCCGCAAACACACAGTGAATACCGTAAAGTCCAGGTGCAACAAACAAAAACGTAAATTCAAGAGGTTCCGTAATTCCCGTAATCACAGCTGTGAGCGCTGCCGAAAGCAAAAGTCCCGATACTGCCTTTTTCTTCTCCGGCTTCGCCGTCCTATACATGGCAAGTGCAGCACCCGGAAGTCCGAATATCATGAGCGGAAACTTACCCGACATAAACCGGGTTGCCTCCACAGAAAAAGAAACGGTTGACGGATCGGCAAGCTGCGCAAAGAAAATATTCTGCGCGCCCTCTATTACCTTGCCGCCTACAACCATTGTTCCACCCACTGCGGTCTGCCAGAACGGAAGATAAAATACATGGTGCAGTCCAAACGGAATCAGCAGCCGCTCCATAAATCCGTATATCCATGTACCTGCATAGCCGGACTTCATGACAAGCTCACCGACCATATAAATGCCTGACTGCACGACCGGCCAGACAAAGTATAAAACAATTCCTACAAGCGTAAAAACAAGCGCACTGATAATCGGCACAAATCTTGTCCCTCCAAAAAAGGAAAGCACCTGTGGCAATTTAATCTTATAAAAGCGATTATGCAGTGCAGCCACGCCGAGTCCGACGATGATACCGCCAAATACACCCATCTGCAACGATGTGATACCAAGCACATCCGCCACTGAACCGCGCAGCATATTCTCCTCGCCGCCTTTTATCACAATCATTGCATGGATAGACGCATGCATAATCAAAAATGCTACAACTGCCGACAATGCGGCAACATCCTTTTCCTGCTTTGCCATTCCGATTGCAACACCCATTGCAAACAATACCGGAAGATTATTAAACACGACATTTCCGGCTTCCGCCATAACGGTAAAAATTACATTTAACACGGTTCCTTCTCCAAGAATCCCGGTCAGATTGTACGCTGCAAGGGTTGTCTCATTTGTGAATGAGCTTCCGAGTCCGAGCAGCAAACCCGCTACCGGGAGCAGCGCAATCGGCAGCATAAAGGAACGGCCAACCCGCTGAAGTACACCAAATATTTTATCTTTCATATTCTGTCTCCTCTCAAGGTTTGAATCTTAAAATCTGATACATACTATGCCCGATTTTTTATAAAAAATGCACATTTTACCAATACCGAGGAAACAAAAAAATCTCCTTAACGTTCATTTTTCGTTAAGGAGATTTTGTATACTGTTTTATCCTTATTTTAGCTTTGCATATTCCTCGTCCGAAACAGCCTCACACCATTCATTGGAGCCATCCTCACCCGGCACCTCAACCGCCAGATGTGAAAACCAGGAATCTGGTGCTGCACCATGCCAGTGCTTCACCTCAGCAGGGATATTGATACAATCTCCCGGCTTCATCTCAATTGCTTCCTTGCCTTCTTCCTGATAGTAACCCCTTCCGGCTACGCATACCAGAATCTGCCCACCGCCGCTTTTTGCGTGATGAATATGCCAGTTATTTCTGCATCCCGGCTCGAAAGTTACATTAAATATACCTACCTGATTTGTGGAAACAGGTGCAAGATAGCTTTGACCTACAAAATATTGTGCAAATCCATCATTTGGTTGTCCGATTGGAAATACCATAGACTTTGCATGTGCCCGCATCGCCTCATCCTCATATGGCAAATCGCCTTCCTTAATCTGCCATACCTCCTTTGCCAGATTAAAGACTGCCCATCCCTTTGGCCAGCCCGCATAAAATGCCGCATGTGTAATAATTGCAGCAATTTCCTTTTGTGTCACGCCATGATCCTTTGCATTCTGCAAATGGAATTTCAAAGAAGAATCCGTGATTCCGGAAGCCATTAAGGCAACCACCGTAATAATGCTTCTCGTCTTTACGTCAATATCCTGATTATTCCAGTTCTCACCGAACAAAATATCATCATTATAGTGTGCAAATTCCGATGCAAATTCTCCAAGTGCATTTCTTCCCGCTGTCTGTACAATCTTTTTCATACTACACATCCTTTCCGTGATGTCTCACATCACATATCAGAGCTTCTCACTCATTCTTCAATTTCCTGTATGGAACGCTGTTTCATACACAGATTCCTTATGTCTTATTATATTTCTTAAAGTTGTCTTATGTCTAATACTTATATCAAATAGTTATTCATGCTCTGAAGGCATGTTTCTATATAAAAATCAATCCGTCATATAAAAAGCAGCCACACCGGCCTCTCAATGTCGTGAGAATCCCGATATGGCTGCTTTTTTATATAAGATGCATTAATACTTTGTCGTATTCAGCTTCACGCCAGGTCCCATTGTAGAAGCGATAACTACGCTCTTAAGGTACTGACCCTTTGCTGCTGACGGCTTAGCCTTAATTACTGCATCAATTAAAGTCTGGAAGTTGTCTGCTAACTGCTCCTCTGTGAAAGAAGCCTTTCCAATTGGCACATGGATAATATTAGACTTATCAAGTCTGTACTCAATCTTACCAGCCTTAATATCATTGATTGCCTTTGTAACGTCCATCGTAACGGTACCTGCCTTCGGATTCGGCATTAAGCCCTTCGGTCCAAGTACACGTCCAAGACGTCCAACAACACCCATCATATCCGGTGTAGCAACAACAACATCAAAGTCTAACCAGCCTTCGTTCTGAATCTTTGGCACGAGCTCATCTCCACCTGCGTAATCTGCGCCTGCTGCAAGTGCCTCATCTACCTTGTTACCCTTGGCAAATACAAGCACCTTTACGCTCTTACCGGTTCCGTGTGGAAGTACAACTGCACCACGTACCTGCTGATCTGCATGACGGCCATCAACACCGAGACGAAGATGTGCCTCAATTGTCTCATCGAACTTTGCGCTGGCTGTCTTCTTGACTAATGCAACAGCCTCTTCTAAGTCATAAAAATTTGTCTTTTCAACAAGCTTTGCAGCTTCTGAATATCTTTTTCCTGTTTTCATTAAAATAAACCTCCTGTAGTATTCGCGGGAGCGACCCTCCTACTAATAAATGTTTTTATTAATCTTCTACTTCGATTCCCATAGAACGAGCTGTACCGGCAATCATGCTCATAGCAGCCTCAACGTTTGCTGCATTCAAATCCGGCATCTTAAGCTCAGCAATCTCCTGAAGCTTTGCCTTAGAAATCTTTGCAACCTTTGTCTTGTTTGGTGCTGCGGAAGCAGTCTTAAGGCCGCACGCCTTCTTAAGTAATACTGCCGCAGGCGGAGTCTTGGTTACAAAGCTAAAGCTCTTGTCTGCATAAACTGTAATCACAACAGGAATAATCATATCTCCCTGATCAGCAGTTCTTGCATTAAACTCCTTTGTGAACTGTACAATGTTTACACCGTGCTGTCCAAGTGCAGGACCAACAGGTGGTGCAGGTGTTGCCTTTCCTGCCGGAATCTGTAATTTAATATATCCTTCTACTTTCTTAGCCATTCTAGCTACCTCCTAAAACGTGTTGTGGCTTATCCACATGTCTTACATTTTTTGAATATCGCCAAATCCAATTTCAACAGATGTAGCACGTCCGAAAATGTCGACATCAATGGTTACCGTTCTCTTACTCTCATTGATGGACTTAACAACTGCTGTGTTGCCTTCCCAAGCGCCTGTAATAACCTTTATCATATCGCCGACAGCAACATCGATTTGAACAACCGGCTCTTCTGCAGAGATTCCCATTGCTTTCATCTCGCGGTCTGTCAGCGGAACCGGCTTGGATTCCGGACCCACAAATCCTGTAACACCCCTTGTATTACGAACTACATACCATGTAACATCGTTCATATACATATGAACCAGAACATAACCCGGAAACAACTTTCTTTGGACTGGCTTTTTCGCGC
>CAZLZH010000026.1:0-32346 GCA_964563955.1 uncultured Bacteroides sp.
TTCCGACACACCGGCGGAACAAGATGTAATTTATCATAAAACATACGGGTTGTCAAGAATTTTATGGAGCAATCTTTCTTGCTACAACGACAAAACGTCCGTTCTTTGTATGGTATGCGCATGTGGATAATGTAAGCAGCGAATCTCCATAGCTTGCCGTTGCATGAATCTCGTATGGAGTGAGTGATTGACAATTCATAACAAAATCATCAAATTGTGATTCCGTTTCTGCACGAAAAAACCGATAATAACGAAATACATTCTCTGTTTCTGCCGGAATTTTTGTCCGAAACGCAGCAATCACTTCATAGGTTCCGTCTCCGTAGATTGTATCAAACTGGATATATTTATGATTCTCATAAAAAGAAGCATCCTCATATTTGAGAAGGTCATGGAACATGGTTCCCGTTTTCATGTTATGTCCGTATATGAGAATGTTATCACTCGGAGTTTTGATATCACTTTCCGTGTCCGCAAATAAAGTTCCGGCACTGCTTGATTCTCCGTAAAAGTCACGCCGGATATAATATTCCTCATCCTCCGGCGTCAGCATGACCGGATAACTGATTTTCGTATCTTCAACGGAAAGCCAGCCGACAAAGTCGTGATTCTCCCGGTAGATCTTTTCCATACGCGCCTGTACCTGCACACCGTCCACATCCACAAATAAATTTTGCTGTGTGTCCGCACCTGTCGCGTCTGCAGAATCTTCCATAGACGTTTCGGATTCATCTATCAGTGCCTCAAGCTCATCAAACTGATCTTCACTCTGTTTACTTTGCCAAAAATAGACGGCAAGATAACCGGCACAGCCGACAAAGATACAGATTAAAACTGCAAGTATTATATTATATGCAATTTTCTTTTTATTTGCTTTTTTCTTTTTTTCCATAATTAGAAATATTTCTTACTGCCCCATAAATTATTCTGCTTTAAGGTAGTATATTCCTCATATGCCTGATCAAGAATCTGCTTTTCATTCGGAAATTTCAGCAGATGATATGCTTCATGATATTTGTAATAACCGGAATCCACAAAATATTCCTCTCGCTGTGGTTTGCTGTAATAGCTGTCCGCCATCATTAAATACCAGTGTACATCCTTGTTTACGACGTCATAGGAAGTGTTAAATGTGTAATTGCTTTTTCCGACATATTTGATAATCTGTGCGCTTACGCCGGTTTCTTCTCTTACTTCGCGAAGTGCAGTCTCATTGTGCTGCTCTCCTTCTTCTACGGTACCCTTCGGAAGAACCCAACCTTCGTATTTATTCCTGTAATTTTTATAAAGTAATAAGATTTTTCCTCGAAAGATTACCACACCACCACAGCTTGTTGCTTCAATCATTGCAATTCCTCCTGCTTTATTTATTGGTGTGTCAAAAATTGTACTTATTATAACAAATTCTTTTCCATGTAGCAAGCGTTGCCTATTGGTAATATGCGTCAAACACCTGTCTTGCAACCCATGCGCCCGTAACACCATTCATATTGGATTCCTCCACGATTGCACAGACAACAATGTCCGGGTCGTCCGGGTCAGAAAAGCCGGAAAACCAGGAGTTACAGTTTCCTTCATTATCGTATTCCGCTGTACCGGTTTTTCCTGCCACCTCATAGGACAATCCGGAAAAATAGCCGGAACCAGTTCCGTACTCGCAGACACCCCGCATATAGTCTGTCAAAATATTCGCCTCGTCCGCTGTTATAAGTGTGTCAGCCGTTTTTGCATGGAAAGTCTTTATATTTGCTCCATCATCATTTTCGATGGAATCAATCAGATATGGCTTCATCAGCACGCCGTCATTTGCAATGGCAGACATAATCATGGCATTGTGAAGCGGCGTAATCTTTGTATCTCCCTGTCCGATTACAGTCTGTGGCATGGCATCATCCGGCGAATCGGCATTAATCACAAATTTGGATGAATTGTATGAAAAATCAACCGGCAAATCCTTGTTGAATAAAAGCTCCTCCGCAGTTGACTGATAAGAGGATTTGTCCAAGGTCTCCCCGATAGTTGCAAAGGATACATTACAGGAATATGCAAGCGCATCTGCAAGCGACAGATGCCCATGGGCGCGGTTGTTGCTGCATCGGATGCTGACTCCCGAAAAGATGGAGCTGCTTTCACAATCAAATGTATAGCTGTTGTAGGTAGTCGGGTTTTCCCGCATAAACTCAAGTAGTGTCACTACCTTAAAGGTTGAGCCCGGCGCATAGAGTCCCTGCGTGGCACGATTCAGTAAAATCGTACTCTCCGCCCCTTCCTCTGTCTGAAGATATTCCCAGACGGACTCAATATTATTCGGATCATAGTCCGGTTTTGAAACCATACACAAAATCCTTCCGGTTGACGGTTCGATTGCGATGACTGCGCCCTTGCAGTTTCCGAGCGCATTGTAAGCGGCACTTTGTAAATTGTAATCTACGGTTGTAATCACGTTATCGCCGCGGTTTTTCTCTTCCTTTAACTGATTATAAACCCGCTCAAATATATTGATATGGGAGCGGAGCATATAAAAATTGCCCGCAAGCTCCAGTCCTGCTTTTCCGTATTCATCATAGCCGACAAGATGGGAAAACATATTTGCATGCGGATAAGACCGATTTGTGTTGCCATTCTCATCAGTCTCACTCGTTGCAATTACCACACCATCGCTTGTAATGATATCTCCGCGCTCCACCGTATCAGCAAACGAGTCCTGTCTTACATTTCTGGAATTTGCAATGACGGTTTCCGACTTAAATTGCATAAAATATATAACATATGCAATCATACCGACAAACAATGCCACCATCATATATGTAATGACCATAATCGGACGATTCTTGATTTTATTTTTTCGAATCCGCTCCTTCTCTTTAACGATTAACTCCTCTTCCGGCGTTAACTGCTGTTTGTTCATGGAGCTTTTGCCTTGCTTTTTCTTTTTCTCTTTCATACTTTACTGCCTCACTACTGCTAATTACATAGACACCTTGCACAACCGCAAATATAATCAGGGTACTTAAAACCGAGCTGACACCATAGCTTATAAGCGGAAGAGTTACTCCTGTCGAAGGAATAAATTTTGTCACACCGCCAAGATTCAAAAAGCTCTGGATAATATAGATACTCGCAAATCCAAGTGCCACATATTTATAAAACGGTATCTTGCATTTCATCGCTACATTTGCAAACGATAAAAAGATACTTACAATTACCAAAATCAATGCAAGTCCGAAAATAACACCGAACTCCTCACAGATTGCGGAAAAAATGAAATCACTTTCGCTGACCGGAATACTTGCTGCCGCTCCGCGGGTCAGACCGCTTCCGGCGTATCCCCCGGTTCCGATGGCAAACAAAGATTGGGCAAGCTGATAACCGCCTCCGTCAATATCCGCAAACGGATTTTGCCATGCGTGCACACGCACCATGACATGCTGAAACAAGCTGTCTTTAAACAACGCATAGCCCGCTAAGACCGCTCCTGCTCCAAGAGAAATCCCTCCGACAAGGAACACCGGTCTGGACGTTGCCACATATACCATAAAAATATATGTAATGTAAAAGATCACGGCAGCACCGAGGTCTTTCTCCAAAACAAGTACACCCATAAATGCCGCAGAAATAATAGCATTGACAAACAATTCTTTAAAGGTACTCGCCTTTACAAGCATGGAGGCAACGAAGAATACAAACAAAATCTTTACAAACTCCATCGGTTGTAAGGATATAAAAGTTCCAATCCGAATCCAGTTTCTCGAACCATAGTTTTCATAGCCGAGTCCCGGTATAAACACGGTCAACAGAAAGATAATTCCTACTACACCATACAAAACGCCTAAGTCCTTCATCTTCTTCCATTTCAGCATGATATACGGAATGAAGGCGGTAATAACCAGACCAACTGTTGCAAATATGAACTGGCGAACCGCAAGATTAAAATTCAGACGGGTCAGCATCGTATATCCAATCAACAACAAAAATGCCGCATTGTTTGTCAGCAATCGAGAGGAATCCTTGTAGATGCTGTGATATAATACCATATATAATATAGCAACAAATATCTGCGCCCCATAGAACAAAACAATTTTTATCTCTCCAAGGCGAAGATACAATGTAAGATAACACAAAAAATGGATAATAAAAACATATCCAATCTGTTTATTCAGTTTTTTTCGCTTCTGCTCTTCACTTTTTGAGGAAAGTACGGAAAAACATTTTACGGTATATAACGCCATAAAAAATATAATCAGGTACTTTGACACCTCACATATAAGATTTATCATTACATCACACCTCGATATAAATGTCCGCTTGTCTTTTTTATATTTTCTGCCTGTGCGTCACAATACATGGAAAGAATACGCGCTGCTTCCTCTTCTGTCTCAATGGTAAATCGGATGGCATATCCATGCTTGTGAAGCTTCTGAAAGGAAGCCTCCCTGTATTTATCCAATATGCTGAATGGGATTCCGTTATAGAGGACATTATAGCATCGATTACAAAACGATTTCGCAAAAAATACATTTCCCATATCATCCCGGATTTTTTTGATAGATTCTGTTTTATCACAGCCGGAAACGGTTCGTTTGATACAATTTGCCGTAACCATGACCGGCTGATATTCATAGACTGTCATACAGATCGGTTCATCATTTACTTCCTGCAGTTCGTCCAAGCTAAGCTCCCTCGGCAAAAGAAAGCTTACGGGGTTTGCATTTTTTAACATGCTCTTTACAAAGGAAAACGCCGGCTGATTATAACAATACAGACTGGCATCGACGAGAAGCTCACACGAATCGGGAAGCTCTGTATCAGCCACGATGGCAAGTCCGTCTATATTTCTAATATATATACCACCAAATGCGTCTTTTGGCAAATATTGTTCCAGCCTGTCGGAAGAAGCTATGACATGCGGCAGTTCAAAATAGCATTTAATCTTTTTTGCTTTCATCTTGTCGCATACCGATTTTTCAAGCGATTCATATACAGTATAAGCCATTGTGATACCATATACGGATAGATTTTTTTCTTCCGCAGCATTTAAAACCGCAGAAAGCTGATTATAATCGGAAACACCGATGATAAGGCGGTTTGAAAAAGCTTCCGTCTGATTCATATTCATATTTTGTACAGGAATCTCACATGGCTTTACAGGAGCTCGTTTTCCACAATCAAGAATCGTCTCCTCAAGCTTTGTAATCGCGCTTCTTCGCAGCTTCTTAAGATTTCCGGCGGGTACAAACGCCTCCGGAGACATATCCATCTCAAGTACAGAACATTCATAATCTGTATTTCCAAGCTGTAAAAGCGGTTTTTGTATATTTTCGCGTGTCATTTCTGCCTGTCTGCTCTTCTCAACGATATCTCCCTCTACACTTGCAGTATAAGAGACGCCTCGAAGCACTGTCTGCACCTCCAGTGAAAGCATTTCCCCTTCTTTTGCAATTAGCTTCATGGATATTGGCTGTTTTTTGTAAGTCGCAATATAAGCGTTCTCTATGTCCGCAATCAGCTTCGGACATTTTGTACGATAGACGCTGGTTCCTGTTTTAAGCTTCCTTGTCTTCGGGCAATTTAAAGTCACTGCTTCTCCCTTTTTGCAGGAGACTCCGGAAGTAATTTCAATAACAGCCCCGTCATTTGCAGCAAGCTCAAGAACATCCTGTTTATATAGTTCACATGTAAGATGAATAGATACAGAACCGTTTTTTATATTCGTTACAGTTCCGACACAAACCCCCTGATTATTCGGGCGTTTTACGGATATCATCTCTGCACCGTTATGCCGGAAAAAATATCCATCAGAAAAGCCGCCGCGGTTATATATATTCGCAAGCTCAAATGTAAGTTCTTCCGCCTTTTTGTCATCATAAACTCCTTTTTGACAATCCTCCACGATGGTTTTATATGCATGTACGGCGGATGCAACATAAGACGCATTTTTCATACGTCCCTCAATTTTTAAGGAATCCACACCCGCATCCAGCAATTCCGGAATATGCTTTAAACTGCACAAATCTTTCATAGAGAGAAGGTATTGATTGTCATAGCATTTTCGGCATGGCTGTGCACATCTGCCGCGATTTCCACTTCTGCCTCCCGCAAGTGAGCTCATCAGGCATTGACCGCTGTAGGAATAGCACATGGCACCATGTACAAAAGTCTCCACTTCAATCTCTACCTGCTGCTTAATGGCACGAATCTCATCCAGTGACATTTCTCTCGCTGTCACAACCCGCTTTGCTCCCTGTTTTGCCATAAATCCGGCACCGTGTACCGATGTGATATTCATCTGTGTACTGCAATGAACCGGCAAATCCGGGAACTGTGTCCGAATATAGAAAAAAACACCCAAATCCTGCACAATAACAGCATCAAGTCCCGCTTCATAGTATGGTTTTATGTAATCGTAAAGCTGTGGGATTTCATTTTGTTTGAACAAGGTATTGACAGTAAGATAAATTTTTACCCCGTGAAGATGGGCATAGGAAATGGCTCGAATTGTCATTTCCTCATCGAAATTTTCAGCATAAGCCCTTGCGCCAAAACGATTGCCGCCTATATAACAGGCATCTGCGCCTGCATGTACAGCGGCAACTAAAATATCATAGGATCCACACGGTGCAAGAACTTCAATTTTTAAATTTGTGTTATTCATTCCGGTTTTTCTCTGCCTCTAGCTGAATAATCTTTCTTTGCAGAGCGTTAATCTGCTCTTTATATTCTTCGATAATACGCGAAGCGCTCTCCTGTTTAATCTGTGCTTCAATCACCTCATGGCGCAGGTCATAAAGCTGCTGCTCTTTGTTGCTGTCCTCTGAAACCATGGAATCTGCCTGTGACTTTGCCTTGAAATAGTCATCCGCAATATTTAATGCAAGCAGGATTCCCTGATATTCCGTATTCATGCGCCGGTATTGGTCGGAGGTTTTACATTCTGCAATTTTACTGTTTATATAAGTTGCAACATTTTGCAGGTAATCCTCCCCCTCATAACCGCTTAACGTATACACTTTCCCGTTGATAACAACCGGGATATCTACTTTGTTTGCCATAATGTATGCTCTCCTTTGTTATTCTATCAAATTTTCCAGGCCAAAATGTCTGTAACAATGCTCCGTTACAATTCTACCACGCGGTGTCCGATTTATAAAGCCGTTTTTTATCAAATATGGTTCATAGACGTCCTCGATTGTACCGGAATCTTCGCCTATGGCTGCCGCAAGCGTATCAAGTCCGACCGGTCCGCCGCCGAATTTATGAATCATCGTCTCTAAAATATTACGGTCTGTATTATCGAGTCCCATGGAATCTACGTCTAAACGGTCAAGTGCTGTCTTTGCAACATCATAATCAATCATGCCGTCACCCTCCACCTGTGCAAAATCGCGCACACGCTTTAAGAGACGGTTTGCAAGCCTTGGAGTTCCGCGGGAACGCTTAGCAAGCTCCAACGCCCCCTCATCATCGATTTTGACACCGAGAACCGATGCGGAACGAATGATAATCTGCATTAATTCTGTCACATTATAAAATTCCAGACGGTTCACAACGCCGAAACGGTCACGCAGCGGTGCTGTCAGCATACCAGCACGCGTTGTTGCCCCGACGAGTGTAAACTTCGGCAGGTCAAGCCGTATCGATCGGGCACCGGCGCCCTTTCCGATTACAATATCTATCGCAAAATCCTCCATCGCCGGATAAAGCACTTCTTCCACCTGCTTATTTAACCTGTGTATCTCATCGATGAACAAAACGTCATTCTCTGATAAATTGTTTAAAATCGCTGCCAAATCTCCCGGCTTTTCAATCGCCGGACCAGAGGTAATCTTTAAATTAACGCCCATCTCTGCTGCGACAATCGAGGCAAGTGTTGTTTTTCCGAGTCCGGGAGGACCATACAAAAGCACATGGTCAAGCGGCTCATGTCTTTTTTTAGCTGCCTCTATAAATACCCGGAGATTTTTCTTTGCCTTTTCCTGTCCGATATATTCTGACAGATTCCCCGGCCGAAGTCCCTGTTCTATTTTGTCATCTTCCGGAATGATGTCCGTAGTTATTATTCGTTCCATAATACCCTCTCAAAGGTAACATTTATAAGATGTTTTTTAACGCGGCTTTTAATAATTGTTCCACCGTCATGGATTCTCCGCCCTCCACCTTTTTGATTGCGCGAAGTGCTTCCACATTGGAATATCCAAGACTGCTTAAAGCCATGGCTGTCTCTGAAATAATATCCTCAGACGGTAATGATAATTCTGCATCTTCCTCATAACCGTCAAGTACATCCTCCAAATGAAATTTATCACGAAGCTCAATAATCAGCCTCTGTGCCGTCTTTGGTCCAACGCCGTTTGCCTTGGCGATTGCTTTATAATCGTCCGATAAAACTGCCATCCGAAGTTCCTCTACCGACAGGCAGGATAAAATTGATAACGCGCTCTTTGGTCCGATTCCGCTGACATTGATCAGCATCAAAAAAACAGAGCGCTCCTCCTTGGACAAAAATCCAAATAGACTCATATCATCCTCCCGGACATGCAGATGTGTATATATTTTTGCTTCCTGATTTTTGGATAATTTACTTGATACAAGCGTCGAAGTCGCAATTGAAAAACCGATACCGCCTGTTTCAACCACGATTTCATCTACGCCGATTTCCGTTACAATTCCCTTGATATATGCAAGCATAGTTAAAGCTGGTTCCTCCTAAAAAAAGAGTTGTCGAAAATGATACGACAACTCCTTATGTTTTACACGCCGATTGCCTTACAACTTACAGGAATTCGAAACCTGCGTCTTCTTCCTCGCCGTCTCCGATCATCATACGATCCGGTTTTCTTGCATCTTCAATTTCACCGACAAAGATTTCATCATCATCGTCATCGGCAGCTGAGGTATGTACAGTTTCTTCCTCTGCCTTCTTAAAGAACTTCGAAGATGCTGATTCCTTAACCGGCTCCTCTGCTGGCTTTGGTGCTTCTTCTTTTACAGTAGTCTCTAATTTTTCGCTCTGTGCTTTCGCTTTTGCTATAATATCAGCTGCAGCAGCCTCTGCATTCTTGATAATCTGGTCAGCCTTTCTCTTTGCCTCCATGTTGTCTTCTGCAGAAGATGATACACTTTCCGCCTTTTGAAGCTTATTCTCGGCATCAAAAAGCTTCAAACGAGTCTCCTCCATAGAAGCTGTAAGCTTATCAAGTTTTTCCTGTGCATCTTTGTAATCTTTAGAAAGGTCACTATACGCTCTGAATACAGTATCCTTGAAACTGTCGACTTCAGCGGCTTTATAGCCAAATAAACCCTTTTTGAAACTGGTTGTTCTTATATCGTCTGGTTGTAACATTCTGATTCCTCCGTGCATTAAACTTGTATAAGAAATTATAACATACTGAACCAAAAATACAAGCGTTTTATTTACATTTATAGCGTTTATGCTATAATATGATTACATATAACGGGAGGTTTCTATGGAGATTATTGAGAACAAAGCTCATAAAAGTAAATATTCCGGTCCTGAATGCTACTACGCTCCGCAGGATGTTCTTGTATTTGATATTGAAACTACCGGTTTTACAGCGGAAAACACGACACTTTACATGATTGGATGTGCGTATTATAAGGACAATGCATGGTATATCCGGCAATGGTTCAATGAGAATGGAACCTCAGAGGAACAGCTTGTTCGTGACTTTGCCTCCTTTGCAAACGATTATAAATACTTAGTAAGTTATAACGGCGATGGTTTTGACATTCCTTATATGGCAAAAAAAATGGAACTATATAAGCTTGAAAAAACCGAGTTTACTTTTGAAAGCATCGATATCTATAAGCAGATACGATTTTTAAAAGAGAAGCTTCACTTAGATAACATGAAGCAAAAAACAGTGGAACGATTTCTTGGCATCAACCGGCTGGACAAATATTCAGGCGGCGATTTAATCAAGGTGTACCAGGAGTATGTAGCACATCCGCTCACAAAAAATAAACAGCTTTTATTGCAACATAATTATGAGGATCTGGAGGGTTTGCTTGACTGCTGTTCCATGCTGGCATATTGTCATCTGAAAGCAGGAAGCCTGCTTGTCAAAAAGATGTCTGTACGGCAAAACCGATTGATGTTCTCCCTGCAGCTTAATCACCCGCTTCCAAAAAGGATTACGCTTGAAATCAACGGAATCATCATAACCGGTTTTGAAAATAATGCCACTATCAATGCGCCGATTCTATCAGAGGAGCTGAAATTTTTCTTTGACAATTACCGTGAATACTATTATCTTCCGGCTGAGGATCGGGCTGTTCATAAAAGTGTGGCATCCTATGTTGACAAAAATTATCGTGAACCTGCTAAAAAAGAAACCTGCTATCTGAAAAAACAGGGATTTTTCATTTCCCAGATTGATGACGGCATCTTGTCCGGCTACAAAAGATCCGTATCCGACAAGGAAACCTTTATCGAGCTTTCCGATTCATTTTTGCAGGATTTGGATTTATTGCATGCCTATGCAAGACATATAATAAGACTGGCACTTTCATAAATGCCAGTCTTATTTTTTTATAGTTCTTCCTCCATCGAATCAAGGAAATCTTTAAAATGCTCCCTTGCATCCCGGATATCATGTTGATTTTGTTTATTTAAAATATCCTCAAAGATGTTTAGCTCACGCTCGATAATCTGCCTTTTTTCACCGATTGACTCCTCATACATACGGTCTCCCCGCAATAAAAGCAGTTTATTTTCTTCCTGCTCACGCGGATGCACCTTTAAAGAGGCAAGCGATGCAAGACGCTCGTCAATCTCCTCGTCGGTCATATCCGTTTCTTCGTTTCGGATGACAATCCGCTTCTCCAAATTCGTAGAGACGACCTTTACAATCACTTCCAAGATTGAATTTACATCATATGTGTAAACAACATCAACCGCTTCTTTTCCGGCAGGTCCCATCGGAACCGGTACCTCAATACTGCCAAGATACACGTTGTTGACAGCATACCGGCTCTCTCCCTGTAGTATTTTTACTTTTATCACCGACTGGTTGTCTGACACGGTATAAAGACGTTCTGTATGGCTGACCGGAATGACAGAATTTCGTTCAATCAACGGCAGATAATGCCCGGCATCAATCGCACCGCCGGAACGTCTGGCAACAACCTCTGTTCCGAGTGTAAACGGACACACATCGGTCAAAATCATCTCCTTAACGGCTTCGTTTCGTTCCTTCATAGCTGCCTGTATGGCTGCACCGATTGCAACGACCTCATCCGGATTGATACTTGTATTCGGCAGACGACCAAACAGACGGCTGACAAATCTCCGGACAATCGAAAGCTTTGTTGCACCGCCGACTAACACGATTTCTTCGATATCGTGTAATTTAATATTTGCATCACTCAGACTTCGCTCAATCGGCTTGCGAATTTTGTTTAACAAAATCTGGCAGGCTTTTTCGTACTCATCAAGCTCTATCTCCGATTCATACATCGTATCGTGAATTTTACATTTCATCTTCGATGTCTTTGCATCTTCAAATCCAAGCTTGCATAGCTCTGCCTGCTTGTGAACATGGGACTGGATTTTCTGGTCGAGCATATCTGCGTTTAAATCATGCTCCCGGTAAAACATCTGCTCAAGCACCGTTGTAAAATCCTCACCGCCTAAGAAATTATCTCCGGCAACGGCGCGCACCTCCATGATATTCTGGAACAGCTCCAAAATAGATACATCAAATGTACCGCCGCCAAGGTCAAAAACTAAAAACTTTGTATCTGCATTTTTCTGATTGAGTCCATATGCGATTGCTGCGGCAGTCGGTTCACTCACAATACGCTCCACAACAAGTCCCGCAAGCTCCCCTGCCTTTTTGGTCGCTTTTCTCTGCGCATCATTAAAATAAGCAGGTACACTGATGACCGCTTCCTCAACTTCCGTGCCGAGGTAAACCTCCGCATCCTCCTTCAGGGATTTTAAAACAAGGCTTGAAAGCTCCTCCGCAGTAAATGTACGGTTCCCAAGCTTAAATTCCTTCGCAGTTCCCATACTGCGCTTGAACACATCAGCCGTCTGGTCCGGAAACAGCAGCTTCCGCTCCTTTGCCGTCTTTCCAACATATACAACGCCCTCGTCATCCACGCTGACAACCGAAGGGGTCAGCGTATCACCGAGGCGGTTTGGAATTACCTTTGCTGATTCACCGTCAAAAAACGCTATTAAACTGTTTGTTGTACCTAAATCAATTCCTACTATCATTTTTTATCCTGAATCCTTTTCAAACATGCTTCATAAAATGCGTTATATCCACATACATGAAGCGCTTCTTCATACATTCTGCGCGTCATTCCGTATTCGCGCATAGCTTCATAAATCTTTGCCATCTCAAAAAGCGCCCTATGGCATTTTCCGTAAAAACAGCCTTTACACCGGCGAATTTTTAACCCGACTTTAATTACGGAAAGTGCCTCAGAATAATTTTTCGTCACTCTGTAAAGCCTTGCCATTTTTATATATTGCCGGGGCGAACGCATATATTTCTTAGGTATGGTCGCACTTGGCACATATTTCGAAATGTTATAAATCCGTTTGCGTCGTACAATACATTCCATCAGATTACTATAATAATTTTCTTTGTTGTCTATGTCAAGTTTTATCGCTTGTTCATAGACGGTTTTGGCATCATCGTACAATTGATTTGCAAAGAAAATATCTCCCATGATACCGCAGGCACGCGCATCATGAGGATTCTTTTCCATCGCATATTCATATGCTTCATGCGCCAAATCTACATAACCGGCTTCGCCATATACCTCAATCAGACGCCGGATACACATCTGCACATCCGAAGCGTTATCCCCTGAGCTGATTGCCTGCTTTAAAATTCCGACAGCTCCATTAAAATCACCCATACGCATAAGCAAAACCGAATAATCGTATGCCACATCTGCATTAAAAGCATAGTTGTCAAGATACGACGTATACATGGCCTTGCTTTCGTAAAACTCGTTATTGCATTGATACAGACGGGCAAGGAATAATGTCATTTCCGCCCGCTCTTTATTTTCCTCCGGCTCCAAAGCTGCAAGTGCGCCTTTATATGCCTCCTCTGCTTCTGCAAAATTGCCCTGTGACTCATAGAGAAGCCCAAGTCTCGAATAAGCAAATGTATTCGAATTATCAAGCTGTATGGCACATTGAAAATCAGATATTGCATTTCTTGTATCACCAACCGCCTGATAAAGTAAGGCACGTTCCGCATAGGACTGAGACATCGGATTAAGCTGCATCTGCTTATCAAACAAGGAAAATGCATCCTTATATCTTCCCAATATCCGAAAAAGATTTCCCATGGCGCCATACACAAACCTATGCTCCGGATTGATGGAAATCACCTTTTGAAATGCAGCTATCTGCTTTTGAAAATCACCTTTTCGAGCATAGCAATAGCCAAGTAGATAGTAAACATCTTCAAATGTTTCCATATCAGTCTGATTACTGTTTGAACGCCCTGTAATTTTTAACAGACACTCAATTGCGTCATCTATTTTCTGATCCAAGAAAAGTAAACGGGCGCGTTCATAATCAATATTATCGCTTTCCACGTTTAATTTATCAGCCTGTTCGATAATTTCTTTTGCTCCGGCAATCTGATTCGCCTTGATATAGATTTTTACCTTCAGTGCATACGGATCCGGAAGGTACGGATACAGGCTGATTGCCTGGTCGCAGGCATGAATGGACTCCTGAATATAATCCAATTTTTCACACGCCTTCGCCCTGAAAATATATCCGATATAATCCTTCGAATCTTTTTCAAGCAGTTTTTCACATGCCTTCAGGCAGGCAGTATAATTGCCGGTCACATATTCAAGCTCGCAAAATGCCTCGTAGCATAACATAATTTCGTCATGCTGTTTTTGCATGGCAAATTGAAAACATTCCCGCGCCTTATCATAGTTTTTTAATTTGAGATAACAGTCTCCAATCAGAAAATGAACATACGGATACCGCTTTCGCTTCTTCTGTACCGCTTCGGATGTATCTTCCTGCGGAAGCTGCTCAATCAAATTTCTCCACGCAAGAAAACAGCGAAGGGCATGTTCATAATCACTGATTCCAAGATAGCATCTTCCAAGCACATTATAATATTCAAATTTCTGCTCCCCCTCCGGGGAAAAGGATGTTAAAAATTTAACTGCCTCCTGAAACTGATAGCTTTGATACCGGCTCCATGCAATCTCCATACGGGCAGTCATATCATCCGGATTTTCAGCAAGAAGCTTCTCATTATCCTCTATCAGCTTTTGGTTTGAACGAATCATCCCGATTCGGACATTATTGTCATAATGATTGTCTTTGAGAAGCTCCATGTAAGTATCTCTTGCTTCCTTATAGTTGCCTGTCCGAAACATAAGCTCCGCATGCTTTGCCTTCACATAATAATTTTCCGGTGCAATCTTCCTTGCCTGTTCATAATATGTCTTTCCAAGAGCAAAATCCTGTACCGAGCAGGCAAGATCACCGCAGAAATGCAGGATCGTAATATCCTTTGGGAACTGTTCTGCAAGCTGTCCTGCCGTCTCAAGCAGGCTGTGCAACTCGTCATGATATTCCGCAGCAAATAATACCTCTAAATCCGTCTCATGGATTTCTTTTTGTGACATAGATTCTTTTTTATGATCAAAACGCTTTACAATATCCTGAAGCGAAAGTCTAAGCTCCATGAGTTTAAAATATGGGTGTCTGATTGTATCGGATTTCGCCTGCTCAATCAATTCCTGTGCCTTTTTTGTCTCATGCTGCCGCATGGTCCGGTCAATTTCATAAAATGCTCGAATATAAGAATCAATCTGTTCGGAATCCACACCTTCGTCAATATCAAAGCAATCATAATTGATAATATCCTCATACTCGGCATTATTCAGAATATATTCCACGAAATTCTGCGGAAATCGTTCCGCAAGTTCTTTTTTCCGTTCCTCAATGTCAAATTCCCTGACAATCAGTTTCCAGATTTTTTGAGGAATAAACACATGCCCCATCAGAAAACACAGCAGCTCATTGAATGAAGCCTCCCTGCTATCAAGTGAGATAAATGCGTCTGTATAAATGAGCTCCTGCCATACATCCGGATTGATTCGTTTTTTAAAATCATTGTAGATTGCAAGCAATGAGGAGGAAAAAGTATCTTCATCCTCTTCCACGATTTCCTCCTCTTTGATATCCGCTAACCGGACTGCTTCCTCGTATGCCTGTCGAAGCTCCATAAAGCCCTCTGCATCATCTTCCGGATTCACAGAAGAAAGACGCATTCGATAGGCTTTCTTCAATGCGTCTTTATCCTTTGTCTGTTCAATTTTCAGAACATTCCATATATTCATAACCTACAGCATTTCCTCAAGTGTTGTGCGGATTGCCTTGATAAAATTCTCGCTGTTCAAAACCGTAACATTCGGTAATGTCGTAATCAGTGCCAGATCCTTTGTCATTTTGCCATCCTCGATTGTCTTGATTGTCGCCTTTTCCAATTTATCCGCAAATTGCATAAGCTCCGGAATCTCATCCAATTCTCCGCGCTTTCTAAGCGCTCCGGTCCATGCAAAAATCGTTGCAACCGAGTTTGTGGATGTCTCCTCGCCCTTTAAGTGCTTGTAATAATGTCTCTGTACCGTTCCGTGTGCAGCCTCGTATTCATATTTTCCGTCCGGTGATACAAGCACGGAAGTCATCATAGCAAGAGAACCGAATGCAGACGAAATCATATCACTCATAACATCACCGTCATAGTTCTTGCATGCCCAGATATAACCGCCCTCCGATTTCATGACACGTGCAACCGCATCATCAATCAAGGTGTAGAAATATTCGATACCGATTGCATCGAATTTTTCCTTGTACTCCTTATCAAAAATCTCCTGAAAGATATCCTTAAAGGTATGGTCATATTTCTTGGATATCGTATCCTTTGTAGCAAACCAGAGCGTCTGCTTTGTATCAAGTGCATAATTAAAACAACTTCTTGCAAAGCTTTCAATCGACTTGTCGATATTGTGCTGTCCCTGAATGACACCCGGTCCCTCAAATTTGTGAATCGTCTCCTTCAAAACGGTTCCGTCCTCGCCTGTGAACACAAGCTCTGCCGTACCTGCTGACGGGACGTCGATCTCCACACTCTTATATACATCTCCATATGCATGTCTGGCAATCGTAATCGGCTTCTTCCAATTTTTAACACATGGCTCAATTCCCTTTACCACAATCGGCGCACGGAACACAGTACCGTCAAGAATGGCGCGAATTGTTCCGTTCGGACTTTTCCACATTTCCTTCAAATTATATTCTGTCATACGGGCTGCGTTTGGTGTAATCGTTGCACATTTTACTGCAACACCGTATTTCTGTGTCGCATATGCGGAATCAAATGTAACCTGATCGTCTGTCTCGTTTCGATATTCCAATCCGAGATCGTAATACTCTGATTTCAAATCAATAAACGGATAAATCAACTCGTCCTTTATGATTTTCCAGAGAATTCGTGTCATCTCGTCGCCATCCATCTCTACCAATGGCGTTTTCATTTGAATCTTTGCCATAGCTATTTGTCCTCCTTATAGTTCACATCGGTAACCATTTTAACATAAGACCTTTGTTTTGGAAACCTAAGATTCAAAAGTCTTTTCATAATCAAGTAAATCGACCAAATAATTTTTGTCCTTTAATGCCTGCTCAATCTCATCTAATATGTCTGTATTCTCCGCTTCAATTGTATGAAAATGATATCCGGACGTCACATTGGAAAGCAGAGAGGACTTGCTTGTTTTCAAATCCTCAACAAACCGCTGGATATCCCTTCTGCACTTTAAATTTAACGGTGCACATACTTTTCCGTATGTCCGGTGATTAACCATCACATTGATCACAGTTCCGCCAAGGTCAACGATCGTCTGTAGCTCGTCCTCCACCTGTTCGTCCGAATGACAGACCTTTAACACGCGCGTGCATCCCCTGTCTAGCTGCATCAGATAGCCGCGCGGCGTCGATGCGATCCGATACCCCTGTGTGCGAAGCAATGCGATATCCTGCACGACAATCTGTCGGCTGACGCCGAATGTATCTCCAAGCTTTTTTCCGGAAATAGCGGTATCTGCACGTTGCAGCAGCATTAGCATATTTTGTCTTCGTTCATTTCCTGACATAGGAATTCCCCCTTATAAAGCATGCATAAGCGTTCCTACTCACTTATGACATGCAGATGCTTTAAGCTGATATCCAGTATCGGTGCCGAATGTGTGAGAGCGCCGCTTGAAACATAGTCCACACCAAGTCTTGTAATCGTCTCGATATTTTCTTTTGTCATATTGCCGGAGCATTCTGTCAGTGCGCGCCCGTCAATGATCCGGATTGCCTCTGCCATCATCTCCGGAGACATATTATCAAACATAATAATGTCAGCGCCTGCCTCCACAGCTTCCCGCACCATATCCAGATTTTCTGTTTCCACCTCAATCTTACATACGAAGGATGCATATTCCTTCGCCATACGGACAGCCTCCTTCACACCACCGGCGGCATCAATATGATTGTCCTTTAACATGACTGCATCCGAAAGGTTGTACCGGTGATTATTACCACCGCCTGCACGCACGGCGTATTTCTCAAAAATACGCATACAAGGCGTTGTCTTTCTTGTATCAAGCAGCTTTGTTTTTGTTCCTGCAAGCATCGAAACGATGGAGCTTGTATACGTCGCTATTCCACTCATACGCTGCAAATAATTTAAAGCGGTACGTTCACCTGACAACAACACACGCACATCACCAATTATCTTTGCTATGACTTGTCCGTTTGTCACGGAATCTCCATCCTTGATTTCCTTTCCGTTTATCTTCTCAAAAATGACCTGTGTGTTTGGATCAAGCATCGTAAAAACCCGTTTAAATACGCCAAGTCCCGCAAGGATTCCGTCCTGCTTTGCAAGCAGCGTTACCTCTCCCTTTCTATATTCCGGCATCACGGCATTTGTAGAAATATCCTCACTATTGATATCCTCCTGTAATGCCATTTTTATGTATTGATCTGCTACTAACTGCATTGTAATCTCGTTCATGCTCTGCTTCCTCCTATCTCATATGAATGAATAATTTTCATGGCTGCCCGTTTCGCAAACACCAGACTTTCAAGCAGACTGTTGCTTGCCAGACGATTCCGTCCATGCACGCCGTTGCAGCTCGTCTCTCCGACAGCGTACAGATGTGGCATGGTTGTCGCTGAATCCTTATCTACATGGATACCTCCCATAAAATAATGCTGTGCCGGTACAATCGGAATCGGCATAGTCAAAATATCATATCCATATTTTTTACAATGTTCATATATGTGTGGAAAATGATTTAAAATCGTCTCTCGCGATACCTGTTCAAATGAGAGAAATTCGTATTTTACATTCTCTTTTTCCATTTCCTTGCGGATTGCCTCCGTCACCACATCCCGTGGCAGCAGTTCATCTACAAACCGCTCATGCTTATGGTTGAAAATAATTGCGCCCTCACCTCTGGCTGACTCGGATATCAAAAATCGTCTACCCGGATTTTCCGTATACAGACAGGTTGGGTGAATCTGTACATAATCCATATGCTCCAGCTCGACACCATGCTTTTTTGCAATCGCACAGCCATCACCGGTCAATATCGGGAAATTGGTCGAATGCTTATATAATCCTCCGATTCCGCCGGTTGCAAGCACCGTGTCCGCCGCATGAATACAGAAGCTCTCCCCGTTCGCAGTGATGGCAATTGCTCCGGTACATCCGGAGGCATCCTCCGTAATATCCGTCATGGTCGTATATTCCATAATATGGACATTTTTTTTCTGCTTCACAGCATACAGCAGATTGGTAGTAATCTCCTCTCCCGTAATATCCTCATGGAAACAGATTCTGGCTTTGGAATGCGCACCTTCCTTTGTGTACAGAAGGGAACCATCCTCCTTCTTTGCAAACTGTACACCAAGAGACTGAAGATGATTGATGACATCACGGCTGCCCCGCAGCATAATATCTACGCTTTCTTTCCGGTTTTCGTAATGTCCGGCACGCATGGTATCCTCAAAATAGGAATCATAATCTGCATCATCCAGCATGACACAAATCCCCCCCTGCGCCAGCATGGAATCACAGGTTCCAAGCTCCGCCTTGGAAAGCATCAGAACCTTTTTATCCTCCGGCAGATGCAGCGCGGTATATAATCCTCCGACTCCGCAGCCGGCAATGAGTACATCATAAAACAAGTCTTTCATATATTGTTCTCCTCTGGAGCATAAAAAATGGCATGCTCCCCGTTTTGTAATACCTGCAAGTATACCACATGTTTTAACACATGACAAGACACCTAAACATTAAATGCAAAATACAGAAAAACCGTCAATGCAGACTAGAAATCTGCATCGACGGTCATAACCTTCCACTGCCCTGCTTATATCAAAAGCTCCTTGTAAAATTCAGCATAATCCTGACGCTTGTCCTTTGTAAAGGCAATCGCGGAACGCGGATGCTGATTTAACAGACCTGTCATCAGATACTGCAAATCATATCCCCAGACAATGCCTTCATCCTTTAGCTTTAACATATATTCCTCAATAAACTTAAATACCGGATATACATTGTATTTCGGATTCTTCAGGAATCCAAGTAACAGCTCCATAGCGCAGTTCCCGGCGCCCCGTCCCATCGACAGATAGGTTCCGTCCAACCAGTCCACACCGTCTCCGCACGCTTCAATCGTATTGGCAAAGGCAAGCTGCTGGTTGTTATGGGCATGAATACCGACCTTCTTGTTGTATTTTGCCGCAAAATTCAGATACATATCTGCGATTCTGGCAATCTGCTCCGGATAGAGTGAGCCAAAGCTATCTACGATATAAATGACATCCACAGGCGTCTGTCCGAGCATATCGAGTGCAACCTTGATATCCTCCTCCTGTGAATTGGAGATTGCCATAATATTACAGCTTGTCTCATATCCCTTCCTTGCTGCATCCTCAACCATATCGATTGCCTCTGGCATCTGATGAATATAGGCTGCAACACGAACAAGATCGACCGGAGAATTGACCTTCTGATCAAAATCATTTTTATCATGACGTCCGATATCTGCCATGATTGCAAGCTTTAAATCGGTGTCGTTGTCACCCACGATCTCACGAATATGGTCATCACTACAGAATTTCCATTTCCCGAACTTTGTCTCATCAAATACCTTCTTCGATGCCCGATAACCCATCTCCATATAATCTACGCCGGCTTCAATGTTTGTCTTATACAATTCCTTTACGAATTCATCCGTAAAATAAAAATCATTTACAAGACCGCCATCCCGAAGCGTTGCGTCAACAACCTTAATGCTTTCTCTGTAACCAAGTAATTTTGATACTTCTTTCATAATTTTGATTCCTTTGTCTGTATATTTGCTTTATTGCGTTAAAGCATTAAACAGAATATAACAGATTTTTAATTTATAGTCAACTAATTTTTTATGATTATACTATTTATTATCAAAATCGCAAATCTGTTTTTCTATCGAACAACGGAAAAACAGTCTTGCGATTTTGATAGAGAACGCATATACTGAATGTATATTTTCGGAAAGGATACATTTTTATGAAGGGATATAAATATACAGTACGGAAAAGGCGCGCCAACCGGGTTGCCTATCGTTTGCTTGGCGCCGTTTTTATCATTGTGGCAGGCTTACAGACCTTCACACTTCTAAAGGGATACGCAAACCATATTGTTATCACAACGCTGTTTGTCACATTTGTCGGCATGTATGGCTTTTACCTGTTTATCATGTCATTTCGAAAGCAGGCATTCGATATTACCTATATATTTGATGAAAATGGACTTACGGTCGAGCATAAATACGGGACAAGCCATTACAGCTTTGATGAAATAAAGCATGTGACAATGGTCATACCGGATGAGAGCATGCTGTTTTATATCTTAAATGTTTTCACGGAGAAGGAACGCTATACAATCTCTTTCATGATGCAGAAGGAGCTTTGTGAAACTATATATGAATACATGCATGCACGGCTTCCGAAAAAGGAAGAATCGAACGCCTGACATAAAAGCAACAGGAAATGGTGAACCTGTCTTTAAAACTTACTTAATCCTAAAAAATAACTGCCACTGTAACTATCAGTGGCAGTTTTGATATAACTATTTTGATTTTGTTTGCCCGCATTTGGAACATCTGTAATAATCAAGTTCCTGATGGGTTACCTTGTCGTGGTGAACGGTTGTATATTTTCTGCTTGTAACAACATTTTCACAGCCTGCGTAACCATATTGATATTGATATCTTTCGCGATCAAGCATGCCGGATGGTAGTTTTTTTGATTGTTCGTATGCTCTTTTTTGCGCATCCGTCCATCCCGTAATATCTATTGTGTAGTTGTCACTATACCAGCCTGTATTGCTTGCATTGTTGGTCACATGTGTTGCCTCTGTTGTACAGATGCGGCGGGTATGTGCGTTTGGAAAATCATCAACCCATGTAATTTCATCATATTCTGCCGAATCTATAACTGTTTTATAGACAGGCTCGTAGGTATGGTTGCAGACTGTCGCTGCTTCCTTTGTTTCTCCACATGAACACGTATAGCCTGTCAGTTCTTTGTGTGTTACAGCGTCATGATGAACATATTCATAGATTGGGTTATTATAGTCTGGAACTTTGATATAATCTGTCCAAAAAGCATCTAAACAGTATGAATTGAGATTGTTATCTCTTTCATATTGTCTTCTCTGTTCAGAAGTCCAACCTGTAATGTCTACAGTATATAGAAATTTGGCA
The DNA here is from genome assembly GCA_964563955.1 of uncultured Bacteroides sp. Classification (GTDB taxonomy): domain Bacteria; phylum Bacillota; class Clostridia; order Lachnospirales; family Lachnospiraceae; genus Coprococcus_C. The sequence goes on from CAZLZH010000026.1 coordinate 21,838, forward strand.
TTCCAACCTTCGTTGGAAAATGCATGACTGTACATGTGCTTTTCCAGTGTAGTATTAAATTCACCTGTTGGAACCTTCTCATTATAGGCTTCGCGATCTGTAACAGTGGTATAGGCTTCCTGCCAGTTATGCCTACCGGTGGAGGATGTCGGACATTCTGCGATGGATGCGCCCTTTATATAACTGCTATTTGTCGTAGAATATATACCCTTACAATTTCCCGGAGCGCTGCCGCCTTTTTTGACAAGAACAATCTGGATTGCCTCAAGGCGCTTTGCCAAGCCCTCCGTGCCTGCCGTCTCCCCGTTCTTCGCCCATCCGAGCCAGCCGTATGACTGTGCATGAACACGGTAGTAAATATCATAGAAATCCGAAATCTCTCCGGATAGCTTGATTTGAATTGCCTCAAGGCGCTTCGCCTGTCCGCTTGTTCCACTCATTTCTCCATCCTGCTTCCAGTTCTTTTCCCATCCGTAGGTCTGAATATGAGTACGATAAAGGATATTTCCGCTATAGGCATTTCCGCCGGAAAGAGAAATCTGAATCCCCTCAAGACGCTTGCTCTGCCCGGTTGTACCGCTAACCTGTCCATTTGCTTTTCCAAACGACTCCCAGCCGTAGGTCTGTCTGTGCACACGGTAGGAAACGGAAGGTTCTCCGCTTATTGTTGACTTTGGGATGATCTGTACCTGTAGGCGTTCGAGTCTCTTTGCTTCTCCGGTTGTACCGGCAAGTGCTCCGTTATATACCCAGCCCTGTGAATCGCCGTAGGTCTGGATATGTACCCGGTATCTGACATCATAGTGCTTTGCAAGCTCCCCGGTCAGCTTGATCCGGATTCCCTCTAGCCGCTTGCCAAGTCCCTTTGTACCGTTTCTTTCCCCGTTGCCCGCCCAGTACATCCAGCCTAGAGTCTGCACATGAACCTGGTAAGTGATATCGCCTGTATACCCGGTATTGTTATCTATCTGGATTCTGATTGCCTCCAGTCTCTTTGACTGTCCGGTCGTACCGAGATTCAAGGTTTGAAAACCTTCTACATTTGACACGGTTCCTGCGGTATCTCCGTAGGTCTGCACATGTGCCATGGATGCGTTTTTTCCGCATACGAAATCGATGCCGCTTGTGTTTGCCGCGCTGCTATCAATCGCCGGCACCTGAAACAGGCTCAGCAAAACGGCTGCCATAATTGCAAATACTTTTACTTTTCTTTTCATAAGTTTGTTTTCCTCTCTTTGTATTGCCAACTTGTTTCACATTCTTCTATTCAAATTATTCTTTTTTGTTTTGAACCGTCGCATATACGCCTGATACTATCAGCAGTGCAGATGCCACAATATACAGCCAAAAGCCTCCAAGAAGCTTTACACTTGCCCCGTGTGCCTGTCCCATGGCATATACAATTGCTATTATCATAACAGCACAATCAAAAATACCACCTGCAATCATTGCTTTTGGTCTTCCTAATATTGTTACCAAAAGAGATACTACTGCAAAAATCAGCATTGCCGCGCCTCCATCCTGAGACATCAGGCTCGCCTGCTCTGAAAATCCAAATGCACTCGCCTTAACAAATGGCATAAAGAATGATATTACCATCAGCACAGTCGCTACCAATCCAAGTATTCTTGTTACTCCTAACTTCCTTACACTTTCATTGTTCATTTTAAATTTCCTCGCTTTCGTTTTTTATTTTTATTTTTTCGTTAAATTAATATTTGTCTATCGCATCTGCATCCTCTACGGGACAGCATTTCAATTCCACGATTTCCGGTGCGGACTCCATGGCTCCGCTGTATATTTCTCCTGAACCACTGATTTCACTTGGTGTCATGGTAATGGATGTAAGGCTGACATCCGGACTAAAGCTGTCATAGTAATACCATGCTAACTGGTTATTGCATATAACTAACGACTGCCGGAAATTCCATTCCTGATTTGCAATCATGTATGCTCCCTCTGCCTCGCTGTAGGTACAGAAAAACCAGTCTACAAAATTATCACTTGTCCATGCACTGATAATCAGCTCCGGCGTACCGTCCTGATTCATGTCAAATAACGCATACTGGTAATTGGATAATCCTTCCAATAAAGAAGCATCTACCATTTGTGTATCATGAAGCCAGCTTACAGGGTCATTTATCACTGTGGTATAAGCTGATTTCCAGTCTGCTGTTTCGCTTTCAGGAGCTCCATCTGCATTTGCAGAGTCCTCCCCATGCTTTATCTCTGTTAATACATATTTTCCATTTGAATTTACAATAAAAATGGCTGTTCTGGTATCTGTGCTTTCCTCCGTTCCTCTCTCATCATTATAACTTATCCTTGTAGTCACCGAATATGTAATCTGCATCTGCTCTGAATTATACATAGCAGATACTATCTCACCAGTGCAGGAATCATTTGGAGTTGGCGGGTACTGACTGACTGTATTTCCTGACACTTGAAAACCTCTTTCAGCCCAATACGCCGCGTTTTGCTCCGTCATTTCCGGAATTTTCATAACGGACAGCATTTTATTGATGGTTTCCGTATTCCACTGGGACTGGTAATCCGCAGTCGTAGTCTGTCCCAAATCTATATGCATTGCATTACTGTACAGGAGATGGCTCAGAAAGCTCTCTATATCCCCATCCGTCATTCTGCCACCGGAATACACCGACGGTGCATAGGCTAACATGGCGGTCATTTCTTCCCTTGTCAATCCGGTAAGACTGATGTAATCTGTATCCTCCATCGGAATATTCTCGTCAGCTTCGCTGCTTTCTGTTATTTGCTCATCTGTCGCTTGGGCATCCGTATCTGTCGCTTCTGCTTCCAATGTTTCCTGTGTACTTACTTCACTGCTTGTTGTTATTGCAGTGCCGGAGTCCTCAGAAGGCTTATTCTGTATCACTGCAATTATCACGCCTACAGCTATCACGGCAGCAATAACAGCAACTGTAATCTTTCCTGCCACTGTATGAATGAATGCCTGCCTTACTGCTTTGCCAGTCGCATTTGCTGCCTGCCCCGCTGTGCCGGCTCCTCCTAATTGTGTAGTATCAGATGGAAGCTTATTTACACCGGATACATCCGGTTCTGACATCGGATTTCTATTGTCGGCAATGGATGAATACGGTGCTTGCCTGCATTGATTGAAATAATCCGCAAACTTTTGGAAAGACAGCATTTCTGCTATGCCTGCTCCGGGCTGATAGGCAACACATTCCATACGAAGCAGATATAAAAGCAATGGCAGCGGTGCCATTCCATAAAGCTTGTATCCCTTCTTTTCCAACTCCTCCGCCTTTGTCTTTAAATTCTTCCTTCCATAATTCAGTCTTGACTTTACTGTATTTTCCGAGCAGTCCAGGATCTCCGCTATTTCCCGGATGCTCATATCCTCAATATGAAACATCAGTATACACAGTCTTTGTTCCTCAGAAAGGGAATCAATTAACTGCTGAACCAGTTCCTTCGTTTCCTCTTTTGTATAGGATAACTCCGGCTGATTTCCGATATTTTCATCCTCTATCTGATATTCAAAAGCATCTCCGTCCTCATTTTCTGTTCCCATTTCGGAAAATAAAACAGGTTTCTTTTTTGCAAGTGCATTTTTTGCTGTATTTGCTACAATCATTCCCAGCCATGCCGGAAATTTCTCCGCTTCATAAAGGGTATCCAGCTTGTCAAATGCCTTCATATATGCATCCTGCAATACATCCAAAGCATCATCCGCATTTTTCATGTATTTAAGAGCAATATAATATTTGTCCCGATATGTACTCTCATATAAAAACTGATATCCCGCCTCCTCGTTTCTCTTTGCTGATTCTACTGCCTGTTCATATGTCATATTTTCTCTCCTTTTCCATGTAATCAATTTTGTAAAATAGTATCCATGTCAGTGCCTGCAAAGCAGCCGCTTCAGTTTCAAAAATAATCCTTCCTTTTTCTCCGGATTCTCCGGATACTCCCGCTGTTCCTTATGGAGCAGCCTCAGGAATATCTGCATCACCTGATTTTCTGTCATAAAGCATCTTCTCCTTTCCTTGTGAATATCATTTACTGATAGGACAGATTAAAAGGAGAAAAAGTTTTATATAATTTTATTTTTCTATGATTATACTCAATTCATTAGGCATAGTCAAATTGTAAAGTATGATATTTTTTTATTAAATTGAAAAGGAGGAATCCCATGATTTCCTATAAACCCTTTTACGAAACACTTTACAAAAAGAATATGACGGAATATGCCCTTATCTTCAAGCATGGCATTCCTGCAAATACGCTTCACAGAATGAAGCATAATGAAGCCATCACCACAAAGACGTTGGATGTCCTATGTACGGTACTGGATTGTTCCGTATCTGAAATCCTTGAATATGTGAAGCCGGAAAATATTTAACCGGATTTATTCTCAAAAAACCGGAAAATATCTCCTTCCTCCGAATCAAGGTATTCCTCTGTCCATCTTGTTATCAGGTCAACTAGTTCTTCATTTGACATACGGGGTAATGGCTCTAAGGTTTCTCTTATGCCATACATCCTCGCCAGAATGACCGCTGTTTTCAGTTTTTCATGTTCCAGTTTACTATCATGCATACTATCTCTCCTCTCTCCATCTGTGGATTTATCAGCCTTTTCCATACCGACATTGCACACTATTCCATGCAACTATATAGCTGTATGAAATACAAACAGGCAACAAAAAAGGACGCTTGCAACAAGACACTCTCTGCCTTTATTACAAACATCCTTTTTGATTCAACTGCAATTTAGTTTAGCAGGATTTTGGTGCTTGTCAAGTGGTTTTTCTCATTTTACTGTCATTTTTTATCTTTGGTTTGTTAGTATAATAAATAAGGACAGCCTACACTGTCCTTATATCTTTTCGATACACTACACAAAACATATTCCTGTATATGATTATATCATATGCAGGGTTCGACTTGATACAGTCAAGTGGAGCTGGCGGGAATCGAACCCGCGTCCGAAGGCTCTTCCATTACAGTTTCTCCCATCACAGTCTATTTATTCAGATTCCCACATAAAAACGCCAATAGACAGGCTTTTTCATGTGGTAGCTTCATTCATTTTCCTATGCCGCAAAGCTTAAGCACAGGAGTTTCCCACGAAGTCGATGCCAGACACCTAAGCTGTGGGGGACTTAAGGCTGACAGCTGCCACTAGGCAGCGTACGCGTAATTTTCGTCTGCGTTTATATTTAGATTTCCAGTTTTTAACGTGGTACTGGTCCACGAATGGCTACCATAATTTCTAAACCCCCGTCGAAACCAGTACAACCCCTGGTTTATGACGAAAATTATATTTATATTATTATATAAATTAATAATCACTTGGTGTTGCATCCGATGCGCTTGCATCCGAATCTGTCGCATTCTCTGTCGGAAATACGGTTCCTGCATAATTTGCTGCCCAGTATTGCTGACTCCAGTAATCATAGCTTGCTGCATTTACCGTTTGACTGGCAAGACGTTTTTCATAGTTTTTCATATACAGATGTTTTCCAACCGGATACCCGACAAATGCACCGAGAATTGCAAAGCACACGAGAAATTCTGCAAGCTGTCTCCGCTTCTTTCTCTTCATGTTCTTCTTTCTGTTTTTCTTTTCTTCTTTATAACGATCAACCTTTGCCTGACTCATTCGTTTCTCCTTATCCTATCCGAGATTTCTTATCTTGAAGTCGCGTTCCACTTCGCGTTTCATATCCTTCTTTGCGATATCCTCCCGTTTATCGTAAAGCTTTTTGCCTCGCGCAAGCCCGATCTCAACCTTGACAAGGCTGTCCTTGAAATAAACCTTCAGCGGAATCAGCGTATATCCCTTCATCTTCTGTTGTCCAATCAGCTTGTTGATTTCATAGCGATGGAGCAGCAGCTTCCTTGTGCGGAGCGGGTCTTTATTAAAGATATTTCCCTTTTCATAAGGGGAAATATTCATCCGGTAAACAAATACCTCATCTCCGTCTAACCCGATAAATGCCTCTTTGATACTGCACTTACCCATGCGCAGAGACTTTACCTCCGTACCGGCAAGCGAAATACCTGCCTCATACGTATCTTCAATAAAATAATCATGATACGCTTTTTTATTATTGGCTATCAGCTTGATGCCCTTTTCCTTCGCCACCTTTTTCAACTCCTTCTATATTATCATCAATTAAAGAAAAATCAATAATTTTCTTTATTTTATCACAATTTAATACCTTCACTCTCACATGATCGCCCAGCTGATACCGTTTTTTCGTGCGCTCACCAACCATCGCATACTCCGATTCATTGAAATAATAAAAATCATCATACATATAGGCAGCGCTGACGGCACCCTCGACTGTATTTTCCAGCTCGACAAAGATAAAGTTGGAGGTAACACCGGATATCACTCCGTCGAACTCCTCTCCGATATGCTCAGACATGTATTCGATTTCCTTTAGCTTGATTACCTCGCGCTCCGCCTCCTCTGCGCGACGTTCCTTCGCTGAATTGTCATTTGCAACCGTCGGCAGAATATGCCTGTAATGCTCTATCCGTTTTGCGCTTAACTCTCCGTGCAGATTTTCCTTGATGATACGGTGAATCTGCAGATCCGGATATCTCCGGATCGGAGATGTAAAATGACAGTAATATTTGCAGGAAAGGCCGAAATGTCCGGTACATTCTGTCGAATATCTTGCCTGTTTCATGGAACGAAGCATCATTTTACTGATTAACGCCTCGTAAGGCTCTCCCTCAATCTTCTCCAAAATCTTTTGAAGCTCCTTCGGATGTGTTTCCTCTCTGGAAGCCTTGATGAAAAGTCCAAAATTATTGATAAATGCTGCCAGAATATCAATCTTTTCCTCATCCGGATGCTCGTGTACACGATATTCAAACGGAAGCTCCTGCCAGAAGTAATCCTCCGCAATCGTCTCATTTGCCGCAAGCATGAAGTCCTCAATAATCTTTGTTGCCGGATTTCTGTCATACGGCTTAATCTCAATCGGTTTGTGATTTTCATCTACAATGATTTTTGTCTCTGCTACATCAAAATCAATCGAACCGCGCTTGTGACGATTTTCCCGCAAAATCTCGGAAAGCTCCTTCATAAGATCAAACATCGGAATAAGCGATTCATAACGTTTTAAGACCTCCTCATCGCTTCGGTCTAAGATTTTTGCAACATTGGTATATGTCATACGTTCATCTACATGCAAAATTCCTTCACATATCGTATGATCAAGCAGCTTTCCATGCTTATCAAACTGCATAACACAACTGAGTGTCAGACGGTCTGTTCCGGCATTCAGAGAACAGATACCGTTGGAAAGCTTATGCGGAAGCATCGGAATCACACTGTCTACCAGATAACAGCTTGTTCCTCTCTTCAGCGCCTCCTTATCAAGCGGTGACTTTTCCTTCACATAATGAGATACGTCTGCAATATGAACTCCTAATGTATAAACACCATCCTCAAAGGAAAGTGTAATCGCATCGTCCAAATCCTTTGCATCCTCGCCGTCGATCGTCACAGTTGGCAGCTTGCGGAAGTCGGTTCTGCCAACAAAATCAGCCTCAGAAACATCATCCGGAATGTCTTTTAAGGAATCCATAACCTTGTCCGGATATTCCATCGGTATATCATATGCACGAACAACGGAAAGTATGTCTGTGCTCGGATCATTCACATGTCCGAGTATTTCAATAATCTCACCCTCCGGGGATTTTCTGCCCTCCCCGTAATTGGTAATCCTGCAGACAACCTTATGACCGGTCATAGCTCCCATGGAATCTTCCTTTGCCACAAAGATATCATCTGCAACCTTTTGATTATCCGGAATCACAAAGCCAAAATGATCCTGCTTATCATAGGTTCCGACAATCGTTGTCATGCCTCTTTGCAAAATCTGTGTTACCTTCGCCTCTGTGCTTTTTCCCTGCTTTGTATGAGGATTCGGCTCAATCACGACACGGTCTCCATGGAAAGCACCCATAGAATATTTTGCCGGAATAAAAAAATCCTCCTTATAGCCTTCCACACGGACAAACCCATATCCTTTTTTATTACCTATAAACTCTCCAGCTAACAGATTGCTGTCCATCTTTTTATATTTGCCTTTTGGCGTAATTGTAATTTTTCCTTCCTCCACAAGCTCTTTTAATGCTTCCTCAACACGCTTTTTATCTGCATCTCCTACCTGAAGCAAAAAACGGATGTCCTTTAACCGCATCGGCTTGTATTGTTCATCACAAATAAAATCATATAATTTCTGCTTTACAGCTTCCCTTTTTTCACCCATATATTACCTCCTGCACCGATTGTAAAAAATAAGCTGCCCTGATAGTTCAAAGCAGCTCGTTTGTTTAAATAAATTTTGATGACAGTAACAAGGCAAGTGCAAAATACAGGATACCAAGCACAACCGTTATCTTTTTCATAACCGATTCTTTGGATTTTCCCTTATTTTTGCTCCAATAGGTATCCGCGCCACCTCCGCTGATTGCGCCGGATAAACCGCCCTTTCCTTCCTGCATCATAACGACGACTGCCAAAATTACAGATACGACTAATAATATTATAATTAACGTTGTTTTCACGGTAATTCCTCCTTAATATTTTAACTCATACTTGAACATATTACCATATGAAAAACGTAAATTCAACATCTAAATACGGAAAAATCATAAAAAAGTAAAATATTTAGTCAATATGCCGTACAGTCTAAAATCATATGATGCAATTAACTGTTTTTAGTAGATTGCAAGCTTGCCAAGCTCCTCCTCTATCCGCAGAAGCTGGTTATACTTGGAGGTACGATCCGAACGGCAGGGCGCGCCTGTTTTTATCTGTCCGGCATTGACTGCGACAGCTAAATCTGCAATAAAGGAATCCTCCGTCTCTCCGGAACGATGGGAAATGACCGTCTTATAGCCGGATTTTTTCGCAAGCTCTATAGCATCCATCGCCTCTGTCAGTGTTCCAATCTGATTATATTTAATCAAGATAGCATTTGCAATGCCGCCCTGAATACCCTGTTTCAAGCGTCCGACATTTGTAACAAATAAATCGTCCCCGACAAGCTGTATCTTATCCCCAAGCCGGAACGTAAGCACCTTCCAACCCTTCATATCGTTTTCATCCAAGCCATCTTCAATCGAATAAATCGGGTATTTTGCTGCTAAATCTTCATAATACTGTACCATTTCCTCCGAATTCCGGTAAATCTCCCTGCCTGCCATGCTGCTTTCGCCCGGAAAATAATACAGACCGCTCGTCTCATCATACAGCTCACTGGCCGCCGCATCGATTGCAATCTTTACATCCTCAAACGGCTTATATCCCGCTTCCTTTATTGCAAGCATCAGGTAATCAAGCACCTCCGCGGAGCTTGCGAGATTCGGCGCAAAGCCTCCCTCATCACCGACACTGTTTGACAGGCCTTTTTCATGTAATATCTTTTTTAATGTGTGGTAAATCTCAGAGCTCATCTCCAAGCAATGCTTAAAGGAATCCGCACCGACCGGAGCAATCATAAATTCCTGAAGGTCAACCGTATTATCCGCATGGCATCCTCCGTTCAATATATTCATCATCGGAAGCGGCATCTGCTTGGCATTGATTCCACCGATATAACGATATAGCGGTATACGAAGTGAATTGGCTGCGGCGCGTGCAACTGCTAGTGACACACCAAGAATAGCATTTGCGCCAAAACGGGACTTGTTGTCTGTTCCATCTGCCTCTTTCAATAATTTATCAATCAATGCCTGATTATACACATCAATACCGGTCAAACGGTCACTGATTCGGGTATTCACATTTGTAACAGCCTTCTCGACGCCCTTTCCCATATATCTTCGCTCATCATCACGCAATTCGTGCGCCTCATATTCACCGGTTGATGCACCGGACGGTACAGAAGCAATCGCAGCAGCACCGCTTTCCGTCACAACTTCAACCTCTACTGTAGGATTTCCTCTGGAATCCAAAATTTCCCTTGCATGTATATACTTGATCCGATCCATGTCCTTTTTGCCTCCCAACATTTCATGACATTGTAATCTGTTTTCTTTAAACTAATTATTTCCGATTCAGAAAATTATATACACTTAAAAGAAAATAATAGAAACGGAATAACATAAAAAGCTCATTTCAAAATAAGAAATGAGCTTTTTCATGCATATATATTTGTAATTTATTGTTCAGACTCTGCCGGAATATCAGATGTACAATGAGGACATTTAGTAGCCTCTATATCTATCTCGCTTTTACAGTATGGACATATTTTTGTTGTAATACTTACTTCTTCTTTCTTACCTATAGAAGATAATTTGTTCACTGCCTTTACCATTAAAAATACAATAAACGCCATAATTAAAAAATTAAGAACAGCATTTAAAAATTTACCATATTCAAGTGTTGCTTTACCAATCGTAATGGTTAAATTGTTAAATCCACCTGTATTAAAGCATCCAATAATTGGAAACATCGTACAGTTCTTTGACCTGCTCAGAGATATCCCGC
>CAZLZH010000027.1:0-31406 GCA_964563955.1 uncultured Bacteroides sp.
GCGCCCCTGCTAAGGGTGTAGGTCGTTCGCGCGGCGCGAGGGTTCAAATCCCTCCATCTCCGTTTGTAGTTTTAGAAGATTATTCCTGATAAAATAATTCTTGACTTAAAAGGAAAAGTTTTCTATAATCTACTTTGCGTTTAAAAGTGCTAAATATTCCTCGATAGCTCAATGGTAGAGCACTCGGCTGTTAACCGAGTTGTTGTAGGTTCGAGCCCTACTCGGGGAGCTTGTTTTGTAACAGCAAAGCGATATTGTAACAGCAAAGCTGTTACTAATCATAAGGAATCTCCCACTTCGTGGGTCCCCCCTTATGATATATGGCGCCATAGCCAAGTGGTAAGGCAGAGGTCTGCAACACCTTCATCACCAGTTCAAATCTGGTTGGCGCCTCTTGAAAAACCTGTATTTGTTTAATCAGATGCAGGTTTTTTTTGTTCACATCAAATTCACGATTTCCTGATTGTCAACCGGAATGAATAATGCTATGATACTTACAAGCATTATTTTCTATTCTTTATAAGAGGTTTCGATAAAAACATAGCTATTCCTCTGAATATTTTGTTATGGTACAGCACCTGGAGAGGCAAAGTATAGGAGGAAGAAACATGAAAATTTATGATGACATCTTCAGGACTTTGAGTGAGAGAAATCCGGCATTGCTGATTCCGGTAATCAATGCAGTTTTTTCAACGAACTATGAGATAACGGAAAAGCTTGATTTATTATCGGGGGAGCACCATATACTTTCAAATGCGGACTCTCAGGATACAGAGGAAATTATAACGGATTCATGTATCCGGTTGAAAAACAAGCTGTATCATATTGAATGTCAAAGCAATCCGGACGGCAGCATGGTGGAATACGATTTCTACATTGCGTTAGAACATGCGACGAAGGTTGGCGAACTGTACGAGATGGAATTCCCGCAATCGGCAGTTTTGTATCTGCGGCATACGGATAAAACTCCGGATTTGTTGAAAATGAATATCAGATTTCCGAATGACGAAAATATATCCTATCAAGTGCCGATATTCAAAACACAAAAGTTATCTGTGGATGAACTGTTGAGTAAAAAACTGTTTTTTATTATTCCATATTACATATTGCGGTATGAAAAAACAGTTGAATCCGTTGACAAAGAGAAGCTTGTGCAGGAATACCAGACGCTTTACGATGGTATGAAAGATGCACTCACAAATGGTATTCTGAACGAATACGATATGACAAATATTGTTCAATTTACGAATAAGTTAGTCGATTTTGTTTTGAAGGAAAATGAAGAAGTAAGAAGGGAAGTGACGGGAATTATGGGAGGACAGGTTTTAGAAACATATGCTGATAAATACGCAAAAGAATATGCGGATAAAGAGATAAAGAAACAGGCAAAAGATGTTGCTCTTTATCTGATTAGTGAAGGAAAAGATATCGAGGAAATTGCAAAAGTGCTTCATCTTACCGTGGAGGAAATTGAAGAACTTTGCTTTACAAAAAACGGATAATTATATAAAATGATTTTTGAAAATATAAAACGGAAGGGGAGGAAAAGAGCATGAAGAAAGAAAAAATGATTTCTCTTGCCGGATGTGTGATTTTGATACTCTGTACATTTTTGCCGTATGCAACGGCAGAGTTGTTAGGTATGAAGGAGTCCGTTACGCTGATTGAGGGAGGAGATGGTATATTTTTTATCATCTTAGCAGCGCTGGCACTTGTTTTCACATTTCTTGATAAGAAAATAATCGTTTTGATTGCAAGTGCATTGACTGTTTTGATTACGATTGTTGAGATTTCCGCATTTTCAAAACAAATCGATGCAAACATTTATGGAAGCATGATTCACAGAAGTGTGGGATTTTTCTTAATGATCATCGGCACGATAGTTTTGGTAGTAGGTGCCATATTGGATAAGAAAAACAACTAATGAAGGTTTAAGAAGGAAGAGCTGTCAGATTAAAAATGGCAGGCTCTTTTTCTTTATGAATTTTTTGTGAAAGCGGTTGACGAAGTCTGCGTGTGTAGTTTAATATGTAAAAATTCACGAAGAGGATTTTTCTGCTTAAAATTAATAAAGCAAATTTTTATTTATATAAAACAAAAAAGAAAGGGACAATATGAGACAAAAATTGGTGCAGTTTATGTGGGGACGATATGGACTCGATGCATTATCAAATTTTCTGATGTGGACAGCCTGTATTCTTTTATTTGTGAATCTGATTGTGCATAATACGATTATTAACTTGTTTGCACTTGCTTTGTTTATTTATGCGTACGGAAGGGTATTTTCACGCAATATCGTTCGCCGAAGTGATGAAAATACATGGTTTTTGAACAAGACATACGGAATTCGTATGCGTGCGCGGAAATGTCGGGAGCATATGCGGATTCGCAGGACACACCATATCTATAAGTGCCCGGAATGCAGACAGAAGATTAAGGTTCCGCGTGGAAAAGGAAAAATTGAGATTACATGTCCTAAGTGCAGACGGTCATTTATAAAAAGGAGTTAGAGATTCATGTTTGGCTATGTAACCATCAATAAGCCGGAGTTGAAAATAAAAGATTATGACAGGTATCAGGCGTATTATTGCGGAGTCTGTCACGCTCTGCGGGAGGAACAGGGCATGGCTGCACAGGCGTCACTCACATATGATGCGGCATTTGCCGCTGTTTTGCTGACAGCTTTATATGAGCCAAAAACGAAACAGACATCAGGCAGGTGTTTGATTCATCCGGCAGGAAAGAAAAATTATTTGAAAAATGAGGCGATATCCTATGTGGCGGATATGAATCTTGCGCTCACATATTATAAATGCTTAGATGATTGGGAGGATGAAAAACGGTTTTCCAAATTATTGTACAGCCGTGTGATTCGGAAAAAGATAAGGGCAATCGGAAAAAAGTATAGCGAAAAACTTTCGCAGATTCGAAAACATTTGCGGAGGCTTTCGGAATATGAAAGGCAGGGCAGCAGAAATCTGGATGTGCTTGCCGGAACATTCGGTGAGATTATGGGTACGATATTTGCTTATTATCCGGGGTATGGTGAGGACTGGTCAGAGGAATTACGGCAGTTTGGTTTTCAATTGGGTAAGTTTATCTACATTTTGGATGCGTATGATGATGTGGCGGAGGATATAAAGAAGAATCGGTTTAATCCGCTTAAGGAATTGTATCAGCGTGTTACAATCGATGTATTTTCAGAGTATATAAAGCAGATATTGATGATGATTGCTGCAGATATGGCAAAAAAATATGAGAGACTGCCAATCGTGCAGGAAACAGGTATTTTGAGGAATGTGATATATTCCGGCATTTGGACAAGATTTTATAGTATAGAGAAGTGGGAAAAGGACAGGAAATATGAAAGATCCGTATGAAGTCTTAGGGCTTAAGCGAGGAGCCTCGGAGGATGAAGTAAAAAAAGCATATCGAAGGTTGAGTCGTAAATATCATCCGGATGCAAATATTAATAATCCGGACAAGGATAAGGCAGAAGAAAAATTTAAGGAAGTTCAGATTGCGTACAAAAGCATAATGGACGGAAATACCGGAGGCAGTTATGGAAGCGCAAGCGGTTTTTCCGGATTTGGCGGTTTTGGGCAGAATGCCGGAAGTGCAGGCGGCATGAGTCAGGATGACTCGCATCTTGCGGCAGCGCAGAATTTTATATTGAACCGTATGTTTGCAGAGGCGTTACGGACGTTGGATGATATTACGGAGCGGGGCGGAAGATGGTATTATCTGAGTGCTGTTGCAAATCTTGGTGCCGGTAATCAGGCAATGGCATTGGAGCATATTGACCGGGCGATTGAACTCGAGCCGGGAAACTACGAATATAGACAGATGAAGCAGCGTATGCAGAACGGAAGTGACTGGTATGTGCAGCGGGGTATGGGATATGGTATGCCGGATGTGCGTTCCGGAAATTTTTGTATGGATTTGTGTCTGGCAAATTTGTTGTGCAACTGCTGCATGCCGTGTTAACTATGAAAATTTGCTCTGCAAATTTTTGTATACTATGAAAATTTGCTCTGCAAATTTTTGTATACTATGAAAATTTGCTTTGCAAATTTTTGTATACAATAAGGAGACAAACGATGAAAAAGATGATTTTAGCGTCCGGATCGCCACGCAGACAGGAGATACTGACGTTAGGTGGATTTTCCTATGAGGTGAAGATATCGTATGCAGAAGAACAACTGCCGGAGGATGTGCTTTTTGGACTTACACCGTCACAGCTTGTGGAACATCTCGCTAGAATAAAGGCGGAGGATGTATATAGAAAGTACGCAGAAACAGATAGTTTGGTTATCGGAGCAGACACGGTAGTTTCGGTCGATGGATGTGTGCTCGGAAAACCGGAAACAAAAGAGGAAGCAGCAGATATGCTGCGCAGACTTTCCGGACGGACACATGAAGTATATACCGGTGTGTGTTTGCTTTGGAGTGACGAAGCCGAAAAGGATATGGTATATGGAAATGTGTTTCACTGTATGACAGAGGTATCGTTTTACCCGATGGAGGATGTGGAGATAGAAGCGTATGTGAAAACAGGTGACTGCATGGATAAAGCAGGAGCCTATGGCATACAGAGCGGGGCGGCTAAGTTTATACGGGAGATACGTGGAGATTATTTTAATGTTGTGGGATTGCCGCTTTCCATGCTGTATCACGAGCTTATGACAGGAAATTCTAATTTTTCAATTCAACTCGATAAATAAAAAATATAAATAACGGCTGAAATGCCGTTTTTTGTCTATTTCTTACAAAAACCGATGCTAAATTTGTGCAAAATGCCGTTGAAAAAATTTCTGAATATGGTAATCTAAAGATAAGGGAATTCGTAACAAAGTTTCATAGTCTTTTTATCGGGAAATCAACATCGTATGTGCCATATGGGGGGAAACATGAGGTATTGGATGTTGTATATATACACATGAGCATCAGAGCTCAGAGTTATGTGAGGGTCTTGTAGTGTGTAGCGCTGGCGTTTCCTTTTTGAGAAGAGGGGGGAACGTCGGTTATGCGCAGGGACGGAGGCAGCAGGGTTGTGCAGTGTAGAATAGGAGTGATGAACTATGGCACAGAAAGCAGCGGAAAAAGAGGTAACACCAGAGATTATTGTTCAGTATCATTCATATGAATCCAACCTGAAGGATATTGAGGAGAGAATCCGTGAGCATTATTTTCGGAAGGAAGTAGCACCGATTGAATCTATGCAGATATACATAAAAACTGAGGATTCAGCAGCTTATTATGTAATCAATGAGGGTTGTGTCGGAAAAGTAAACCTGTTTTGATTGCAGAAAATAGTTGAAATTATATCGATGTAACAGGGATACATATAGAAAATGTTCGTTGTTTAACAATGAACATTTTTTATTTGGATTTCTTTTGGTTTTTATTGTTTTTCGTTTATCTGTTTTTCTTGCAGTTCCCTTATAAAATGTTTATAATATATGTGAAAATCCACGAAGTGGATTTTTGCAATTAAAAGGGCAGGGGTACAAATTTATGTGGGGTTTTCATACAGTCAGGGTAAAAGATAATAGCAGAAGAATGTATGACTTATGTATAAAGCGTGCGAAAAGCATCGGATGGACGGACTATGTCCGCACGGACGGACGGGCGGATCTGGCACACACATTTCGCACGGATATGTTGAATTTTCTTGTGTATCTTGCGTATTCGGACGGAAATATCAATAAAGAAGAAATCAAATATATCAATCTATTGTTAGGAACGATGTTTAATGAGTATACCATTCGAGATTATGCGGATAACTGGGGATTGCGGACAGAGAGCATCAAGGATCATGCACCGCGGTCGCTGGATCCGTTTGTTCGCTCGAATATCGGTCCGGAGACAGGGGAGATATCAGATTCCTACTATGATTTATTACAGCTTTATGTCACGACATTCAACTATATCGGAAACGATTTGATTGCATGCAATGAAGAGGTGGCATCTGTGGAGGTTGACGCTTTGTCCTCTTATATCATGATGCTGACAGAAAATATTGAAGAAATCAGGAACAATATTCAGGAATATAAGCCGACGATTGCATTTAAACCGGGCAGTACGGTAAAACAGGAGGAAAAACCGGATTTTTCATACTGGAATGCAGCTCCGCAAGCGTATAAGCACGGAAATCAACAGACGGAGGAATCGGGAGATGGAATGGCAGAGGAGCGGGATTATCGGGCTCCGGGGTCATCGTTTAAATTTGGGCTGCGCAGAGAACAGACAAGTCTTGAGGCGCGTGAGGATGTCTTTGAACAGCAGATACAGGAGACAGACAAAGAGCCGGCAAGAACAAAACGGCAGTCAGAGGAAGAACAAAAAACGGAGAACGCTTCTCAGAAAAAGACAGATTATAAGGATGAGATGGATGTGGATGCACTGCTTCGGAATCTGAACGATTTAACCGGTATGCAGAGTGTAAAGACAGAGATTAACAACATGATTAATCTTTTGAAAATCTGCAAGATCCGGCAGGAAAATGGGCTTCAGACACCGCCGGTTACGAACCATCTTGTGTTTTTGGGAAATCCGGGAACCGGTAAGACGACGGTGGCAAGAATCCTTGCAAAAATCTATCATGGGTTAGGCGTGCTTTCGAAGGGGCATCTTGTAGAGGTTGACCGTGCAGGCCTCGTGGCAGGCTACATGGGCCAGACGAGTGAAAAGGTGACAGAGGTCATCGAGAAGTCCAAGGGCGGTATTTTATTTATCGATGAGGCGTATGCCCTTGCAAATGGACACGACGGTGACTTTGGTCAGGAGGCTATCGACATATTAAATAAAGCGATGGAGGATAACCGCGAGGATTTGATTGTGATTGCGGCGGGGTATCATGATGAGATGCAGGATTTTCTGGATGCGAATCCGGGTCTTCGCTCACGTTTTAACCGTACGATTGAATTCCCGAATTACACGGCAGGTGAATTGGTGGAGATACTTTGTAATCGGGCGGCATCTCTGGATTATTCTTTGACAGAGGATGCGGTTGCATATATTCAGGAAACATTTGAGCACGTGTTGGAATATCCGCCGGATAATTTCGGAAATGCACGTTCCGTGCGTAATTATCTGGACCGGGTCATTCACAATCAGGCAAATCGACTCGTCATGGAGAAGAATTTCCAAGAGGAGGATTTGACGAAGCTCACATTAGCGGATGTACAATCAGAAAAACTGGAATAATTTATGAGAAAGACATATATTGCAGATGGATTAAAAGAATATCTTGCGGCGGAGCATGCCGTATGGCATATGCCCGGACATAAGCGTAAGCAGGTTTTTGATGCCGGCTGGACAGAGGATGTCATGGCATATGATGTGACCGAGGTGCCGGGAACGGATGATTTGTATCTGCCGGAAGGATTTATTAGACAGTCACTTATGCAGCTTCGGGATATATACGGAACCTGCGGCAGTTATTATATTGTAAATGGCGCCACCGGAGGTATATTTTCGGCTATATATGCATGTACTTCGCGCAGCGATACGGTGATTGTGGCAAGGAATTGTCATAAGTCTGTTTATAATGCTGTTCGTGTGCTTGGGCTTACACCCGTGTATGCACATCCGGTCAGAGTGAAATTCGGGCAGGCTGTTTCGTCCGGCGAGATAGATGGTGTTGTGGATGCGGAGGAAATCGAGCGGCTTTGTATCGCTTATCCGCAGGCGGCAGCGATTGTCATTACATCACCGACATATGAAGGCATTGTTTCGGATATTGCGGCAATCAGCCGGATTGCAAAGAGATACAATAAATATTTAATCGTGGATGAGGCGCATGGTGCACATCTTCCGTTTCTTCGACCGGAGCTTTCGGCAATTTCCATGGGAGCAGATATCGTGGTGCAGAGTCTGCATAAGACACTTCCGGCATTGACGCAGACCGCACTTTTGCATGTCTGTACGGAGGAATTGTGTAAAGCTGCAGAACAGGGGATTGCGATGTTTTTAAGCTCATCCCCTTCTTATATTTTGATGATGAGCATGGAACAGGCAGTCTGCTTTGCCGCCGAACAGGACAGTTCGGTATATATACAGGCACTTCGCCGGTTCCGCAGGAGATGCAGGGAGCTTTCTTATATCGGGATTCTGGATGCGGAAACCGTGAAGGCATCCGGAGCATACGGCTATGATGAGACAAGACTTGTTTTCTATGCGGAGCTTTCCGGTCCGCAGCTTTTGGAAGAGCTTGAAAAAGCAGGTAGAATTACCTGTGAGATGGCGGGGGAAAAGCATGTCGTCTTAATTTCGACAATGGTAGATACGGAAAAGGATTTCGAGCGGCTGTATGAAGCCTTGTGTATGGTTGATACAAAGCTTGCGGACGAAACGCATACAGACAACAGCAGCTTGGATGCAGCATTAAAAACACGAGAGCTAGAGGAGAAATATTGGCGGGCGCTGATTGGTACAAAAGCGAGGGAACCGATTTATGTGTATCCGCCCGGAAGCTATATTGTGGAAGCCGGCGAGTTTATAACAGAGGAAGCGGTGGAAAAGATTCTTTTGTACAGGGCAGCAGGACTTCGCATACGTGGAAGTAATTAAATTGTAAACAGGGTAAAGTATAGGCGATAGGAATATAACCGGAGGGTGATTATGAATATTTGGATGATACTTGGAATTGAGGAGACAAAGGATAAAGAGGAGATTAAAAAGGCATATAGAATGAAGCTTACAATGGTAAATCCGGAGGATGATCCGGACGGATTTATGAGGCTTCGGGAAGCATATGACGAGGCTGTGAGGCTGGCAGATGAATCCGAGCCGGAGGAAGCGCAGGAGGAAGCAATGTCTGAGGTGGAGCATGCAATTGATGCAATCTACCAGGATTATTATAAAAGAATTGACGTAAAGTGCTGGGAGGAGCTGTTTGCTTCCGATTATTTTACTTCGCTTGAACAGTCTGCAGATTCCTTTGAAAAGCTGATGGTTTATATCATGAATCATTCCCGCCTGCCGGACAAGGTATTTAAGCTGATTGTTGATACATTTGATATTGTGCAAAAAAGACAGGAGCTTGCCGAGATTTTTCCGGATGATTTTTTGGACTTTGTTATCAGCAATGCGACATATGAGGATATTATAAATTACTATATGTTCGAGGGTGATGTGACACATGTGGATGCATTTATCGATTTGTATTTTGAATTGAGAAAAGCGATTGGAAGAAGAAACTATGACGAGGCGGAGGATTATTTTAATCAGCTTGATAAGCTGCCGGTTTCCCATCCTTATGTGCAAAAGCTCCGAATCAATATGGAATTTTTGAGGATATGTGATACCTATAACGAGGACGCATTTGTTATATCCGGCGAGGATGCGGAAAAAGTAAATGGATTGAAAGAGGAGCTTTCTACGCTTGTAAAGGAGTATCCGGAGGATAATCATTTCCTAAGCCTTCTGGGAGATATGAAACGAACGACCGGAAACTATGATGCTGCAAGGGAAGTCTACGAGCATATATTGAACAACAATGCGAAGAATTTATATGCGATGGAGTGTATCGCAGACTTATGTTATCGTCAGGAGGATTATGAGACTGCCCGGGATAAATACAGGGATCTTGTAGAGTTAAGTCCATATAATGCAAATATAAGAGAGGGCTTGTATAAAGCCAATATAGGAGTTATTGAGACGGGGAAGAAGAAGCTGGAGGAGGATCCGGATGACTACATGACAAAGCAGGAGATGGCATGGTCCTGTTATTTGAATGGCCGTAATGAAGAAGGAGTTGCACTGCTCGATACATTTGAGCCGACGAAGAAGGAGCAATACCGATATTACAATGTAAAGAGTAGGATGTATATTCAGTTAAAGGCATATGAGGAAGCACTTTCCTGTCTTCTGAAATGGAAGAGCGCCATTGAGGAGATTACAGACAGCGGCGAGGGCATTGACAAGGAGCTTTATGACAAAAAGAAGAGGTATCCTTATGTAAAGGGTCTGATCGGAGAATGTTATAAGAATCTCGGACGGTATGATGAGGCATTGGAGATATTGAAGGACGCAATCGAGGCAGACAGTGAGGAAAGACCGTTTATCTATGAGACACTTTGTGATTTGTTGTATCGGATGAGGAGCTATGATGAATGTATCAGACAGTGTGATGCTGCAATCGGCGAATCGCCGGATAATTACTGGTTTCATATATGCAAGGCGAAGGCATGCTACGAGAGGGAGTATTTGAGGGAGGCACTTGAGGAGTGTAATCGGGCAATTTATATATTCCCGTATACGTTGGATGCGTATGTGTATAAGATTAAGATATATCAGTGGGTAGAACAGTATGATGACGCGGACTCTGTGATTGCGCAATACAAGCAGTTGATGCCAGCAAGTGATACAATGAAGTATTATCAGGCGCTGAATGTCAAGTACCGTGGAGATGAGCAGGCGGCTGAGAAGATACTCGAGGAGCTGAAAGCCGATTACAATGCCGAGCAGAGCGATTTGGAGGATTATACGGATGCTTTGTGTCTGCTTGCGGATGTATATGATGATCTAGATAAAAATCAGGAGTCCATTGATTTGTATTACGAGGTGCTGGAGTTAAAGCCGGATCATCCGTCTGTGCATGGGTATCTCGGTTATATGTATAAAAAGATTTTTAAATACAGAAAATCGATTGAAGAATATGACAAACAGATTGAAATCAGAGCATATCCGAATCATTTCATAAATCGTGGACTTGCATATAAGAGATTGGACAAGTATTCCGAGGCAATCAATGATTTTAAAACAGCGATAGAAATGGAGCCTGATGATTGGTTTTGTTATAATCAGATCGCACAGATTTATTATTTAACAAAAGACTTTGAACAGGCGATTGAATGGTATGACAAGGGATTAGAGGTTGTAATGGATTCGCAGCTTCGCTACAAGCTGGAGATGATAAGATGGAAGGCGAGAGCTCTGGCATGTATTTCCCGTTATCAAGAATCTGTGGAGCTGATGCAGACAACACTTGATACATATGGTGACGAAAATGATTATCAGGTAAGATATGAGCTGGCGCTTACATATACCAGACTGGATCGGTTTGACCTTGCCAGAAAGGTGCTGGAGGAGTATATCGAACATGGTAAGGATGAGGATGAACGATACTGGTATATGAGTCTCCTTATGGAGCTTACCGGAGAGGAAGGGTGTCTTGCGGAGTCGCGGGAGCTGTATAAGCGGGCTGCGGCGTTAAAGCCGGACAGTAAAAAAATACATGGATTGATGGGCCGGATTTTTACACTCAACAAGTGCTATGAGGAGGCAAGAGAAGCCTTTTCAAAAGCACTCGACGATGAGCTGGAGGGTTCCGACGATTATACCTGTGAGTATCTGGAGCTGGTAAGTCTTTGTGAAGGGGATCTTTCATCGGATTATGACGCACTTGTGGATAAGGCAAGGGAGAAGGTTCTGTGTTATGAAAATGCGAAGCAATATATCAAGCTTGCAAGATTGCACCGGGCGCGTAAGGAATACAATACGGCACTGGAATGGATCGAGAAGGCGATTAAGGCAGGCTGCTTTGGCTGCGGGTATGGCGACTGTGAGGAGGGCTACTATGAGCTTGGTATCACATATCAGCGTATAGGAGATCTTGAGAAAGCGAAGGAAGCCTTTGAAAAGGCAATCTTGGTTCACGGACATTGCGGAATCTATGATGAAAAGCTTGCAGAATGCAGTCGATAACAAAAACAGAAATGATAAATGACAGGGAGATATGGAATGTATCTCCCTGTTTGCAATTTCATATGCAGTATGCTAAAATAAACTGTCTGTGTGACTTGGAGGACATGGATTTTGAAAGGTTAGGAACCTTAGCGCCAGATCCTGAGTGGAGCGGGAAATGACTCAGGATGACGAGGAGAGATGTTATCGAAATAGCAGAGAAATCTGGTTCGGCGGATGCATCTCCGTACGGCTGAGTGCGTATGCAGGATAAAATATGTGGGTAACTGCAAAACAAAGTTCTGTAATCAGCAGATGAATCATAAAAATTAGAAAATAGAATAGGGGTAGATATTATGTGTGGAATTATTGGTTTTACAGGTAATGAGCCGGCAAAGGACATTATCATCGGCGGACTGGAGCGTCTGGAGTACCGCGGATATGATAGTGCCGGATTAGCGTTGCTTTCTGACGGAAACATTCATGTGCGTAAACGCACCGGAAAGGTGGAGGAGCTGCGGAAGCTCTGTGAGGCAGAAAAGCTGACAGCCACCTGCGGAATCGGACATACGAGATGGGCGACACACGGAGGGGTAACGGATGTAAATGCGCATCCGCATCGTTCCGGACAGGTCGTGCTGATTCACAATGGTATCATCGAGAACTACCGACAGCTTGTGACAGAGTACGGGCTCTCCGACCAGCTTGTTTCGGAGACGGATTCCGAGGTTGCCGCTGCGCTTTTGAACAAATTTTACGAGGGAGATCCGGTAAAGGCGATTCGTAAGGTGGTTGGTGTTCTGTCCGGCGCATTTGCTCTGTGTATTATGTTTCAGGATATACCGGGTAAGATTTTTGCGATTCGAAATGTAAGTCCGATGGTGGCGACCTCCTGTGAGCGAGGCTCTGTCATTGCGTCCGATCTGACGGCGCTGATTGAATTTTCCAAGGAATATTTTGTCGTTCCGGAGTACCATATTCTGACGCTTTCCAAGGACGGTATTGATGTCCGTGATATGAAGGGCAATCAGGTAAAGCCGCAGCTATTGACTGTAAACTGGGATATCAGCAGTGCGCAAAAGGGCGGGTATCCGTTCTTTATGCTGAAGGAAATCTATGATCAGCCGGATGCGCTCCGCAATACGATTGCACCGCGTATCAATCAGGGACTTCCGGATTTTACGACGGATGGAATCGATGATGCGATTTTTGAGCATTGTAAGCGTATCTCTGTCGTTGCGTGTGGTACGGCAATGCATGCGGGCATGGTTGGAAAGCATTTGATTGAAAAGAAGCTTCGGATTCCGGTGCATGTGGATTGTGCGTCGGAGTTTCGGTACAAGGATCCGATTATTGATGAGAATACATTGACGATCGTGCTCTCCCAGTCCGGAGAGACGATTGACACCTTGGAGGCGTTAAAATTAGCAAAAAGTCATGGCTCGAAGGTGCTGTCAATCGTCAATGTGAAGGGCAGTACAATCGCGCGCGAGAGTGACTATGTGCTCTACACGCATGCAGGTCCGGAGATTGCGGTCGCAAGTACAAAGGCGTATACCGTGCAGGTGGCGGCAATGTATCTGATCGCATGCAGGATGGGACTTGTGAAGAATCTGATCGGTGAGCGGGAAGCAAAGCGTTTTATGACAAAGCTTATGAATGCATCGAATATCGTGGAGGAGACATTAAAGTGCGCTGACGATATCAAGCGTGTGGCGGATCACATCAAATTTGCGACCGATACATTTTATATTGGCAGAGGACTCGATTACACGATGAGTCTGGAGGCGGCTTTGAAATTAAAGGAGATTTCCTATGTGCATGCCGAGGCATATGCGGCGGGTGAATTGAAGCATGGAACGATCGCGCTTATCTCTGAAAATGTACCGGTTATTGCACTGGCAACGCAGGAGGATGTGTATGCGAAGGTGATCTCCAATATACGGGAGGTCAAGGCGAGAGGCGCCTACGTCGTGCTTGTCAGCATGGACGGGGAGGTAACTGACCCGAGCATCTGTGATAAGCATATCCGTCTGCCGAAGATTGACAGTGAATATACAACATTTGCGACGGCGGTTGTGTTGCAGCTTATCGCATACTATACATCAGAGGCAAAGGGTCTGGATGTAGACAAACCAAGAAATCTTGCAAAATCAGTTACGGTAGAGTAAAGGCATATGAAGGATTTAACAAAAGGATATCCGGCAAAGGTAATTATATTGTTTGCCATCCCGATGATCTTCGGGAGTATCTTTCAGCAATTTTATAATTTAGTAGACAGCAAAATCGTCAGTAACTTTGTTGGCACCGAGGCCTTCGCGGCAGTCGGTGCCACAGGTGTTATATCCAATACGATCATCAACTTTTTGAATTCCCTGACGCTTGGATTTGCGATTCCGATCGCCAACAGCTTTGGCGGAAAGAATTTCGAGCGCATGCGTCGGGCGATAGCCGGGACAATCATCCTGACATTGTCCGGAGCGGTTGTGCTGATGATCGTGATTTTGCTTGTGATTCCGTCTTTATTAAGGCTGCTTGCGACTCCGGACGATATCATGGCACCGGCGCTTTCTTATGTACGGATTATCCTGTACGGACTATTGTTTGCGTCTCTGTATAATATGTGTGCAAATGTCCTGCGTGCAGTCGGAGACAGCCGCACCCCGCTTTATTGCCTGATTATAGCGGTCATTGTCAATGTCGGACTTGATCTGCTGTTCGTAAAGGTATTTGGGATGGGAATTGATGGCGCGGCATGGGCAACCATTGCTTCACAGGCACTTTGCGCGGGTCTGTGTCTTGGATATATTCTGCTCAAATTTCGGGATATCCTGCCAAAGCGCGGAGAATGGAGGCTTGAGCTGGGAGAGTACGGCGAGCTTTTGTCATCCGGACTTGCTATGGGCTTTATGTCGCTCGTTGTGAATTTCGGAACGATCACGCTGCAGGGTGCCATAAATAGTCTCGGAACTGCAATCGTGGCGGCGCACACGGCGGCGAGAAAGGTATTTGATATATTTACGGTTTCGCTTTATTGTGTTGGAAATGCCATGACAACATATGTCAGTCAGAATATGGGAGCGGGGAAGCCATCGCGTATTCGGCAGGGTGTTCGGCATGCGACCTGTATATCGTCAGCGATTACAATGGTGTTGATTGTCATCTGTTATGTATTCGGAAGAGGTATATTTACGTGGCTCGCATCGACGGATGATACGGCGATTATTGATGCCGCGGTCATGTATGCGCGGATATCCATTGTATTCTTTTTCGTGCTTGGACCATTGTTTATCCTGCGATGCAGCTTGCAGGGCATGGGACGAAAGGTGATACCGGTCTGCTCAAGTCTGGTAGAGATGGTAATCAAGGTGCTTTCTGCCATGCTGCTCGTTCCGCGGTTTCAATATGTCGGAGTCGCATTTACGGAGCCGGTCAGCTGGATCTGCATGACGATACTGCTTGCCTCTGCGTATTTCGCGAAACCGCCGGAAAAGCTAATTGCAGAATCGCCGCAATAATGATATAATATTTTATTATTCAAAGGCGGTGAAACAGATGGCGAAGGTAAAAGCTCCGAAAAAACCGAAAAAAGCAAAGCCTGCAAAAACGATCGTGCGCGAAAAGGCGAAAAAGGCAGATCGTTTGACACGCAGGGAACGAAAGCTGAAAAAGAAACGCATGGAAAAAAGG
The DNA here is from genome assembly GCA_964563955.1 of uncultured Bacteroides sp. Taxonomy (GTDB): domain Bacteria; phylum Bacillota; class Clostridia; order Lachnospirales; family Lachnospiraceae; genus Coprococcus_C. The sequence goes on from CAZLZH010000027.1 coordinate 15,382, forward strand.
CAAAAGCAGATTGACAGAGCGCTTGGTGTATTTGCAGTTGTTCTGTGCGTTATTTCATCTGTACTGGATGTATGGAATAATACAAAGAGTTCACAAAGAGGAAAGGAAGAGAAGAAATGAACAATTTTGAGGGCTTATTGGAGAAGATTAAAACTTGCAGCAAGAAGAAGCTTGCCGTTGCCGTGGCGCAGGATGATGCTGTGCTTGAGGCTGTGCAGGCAGCAAAGGAGCAGGATATTGCAGATGCAATCTTAGTTGGCGATGCTGACAAGATCCGTGAGGTTGCGGCATCTATCAAGATGAGTCTGGACGGCTATGAAATAATCGACGTGAAGGACACAACAGAGGCGGCACGCACGGCTGTCAAGCTTGTACATGACGGAAAAGCAGATATGTACATGAAGGGCTTGATCGATACAAAGGGATTTTTAAAGAGCGTGTTGGACAAGGAGGTTGGTCTTAGAACAGGTAAGCCGCTTTCTCATGTGGCATTGTTTGAGATCGAGGGCTACGAGAAGATGTTCTTCTTGACTGATGTTGCGTTTATTCCGTATCCGACGTTGGAGGACAAGGTTGGAATCATCAACAATACTGTTGAAGTGGCACATGCATGTGGCATCGCATGTCCGAAGGTAGCACCGCTTGCAGCCGTAGAGGTTGTGAATCCAAAGATGCCGGTAACAGTAGAGGCTGACGAGCTTACAAAGATGAATGATGAAGGCAAGATTACCGGCTGTATCGTAGACGGTCCGCTTTCCATGGATCTTGCAATTGATCCGGCGGCAGCCAGACACAAGGGTGCAACGGGACGTAAGATTGTCGGCGATGCAGACATTTTGTTGTTCCCGGATATTCATGCCGGAAATATTACATATAAAACATTGGTTCACACCGCAAATGTGAAGAACGGCTGTATTTTAACGGGTACAAAGGCACCGGTTATTCTGACATCCCGTTCCGATTCCTTTGAGACAAAGGTAAATTCCATTGCACTCGCAGCGATTGTGGCTGAAGAGCTGGCAAAGTAGAATAAAAGATACATATATTTTCAGGAGGGTTAATAAAATGGGTTATAAGTCATTGATCATCAATCCGGGTTCTACATCGACCAAGATCGGTGTGTTTGAGGATGAGACACTGTTGTTTGAGGAGACGCTTCGCCATCCGACGGAGGTGATTTCCAAGTACGATTCCATCGTTGCACAGAAGGATTTCCGCAAAGAGGTTATCGCAAAGGTATTGTCAGACAATCACTTTGATATTAAAACCTTGGATGTCATCGTTGGACGCGGCGGACTTTTAAAGCCGATTCCGGGTGGCACCTATGCAGTGACGGACGAGCTGATTCAGGATCTCGTAGAGGCAAAGCGCGGAGAGCATGCATCCAATCTGGGTGGTATTCTGGCGAAGGATTTCGCTGATGAGCTGGGAGTTCCTGCATATATTGTCGATCCGGTCGTAGTAGATGAGCTTGCAGATGTGGCAAGACTTTCCGGACATCCGGAGCTTCCGAGAACGAGTATCTTCCATGCGCTGAACCAGAAGGCGGTTGCAAAGCGCTATGCAAAGGAAGTCGGAAAGAAGTATGAGGATCTGAATCTGATCGTGGTACATATGGGCGGCGGTGTTTCCGTTGGTGCGCATACAGGTGGTCAGGTCGTAGATGTTTACAATGCGTTGAATGGTGACGGTGCATTTTCACCGGAGCGTGCCGGTGGTGTGCCAAATGGCGAGCTGGTTCGGCTCTGCTATTCCGGAAAATATACAGAGAAGGAAATGATTAAGCAGCTTGTCGGCGGCGCCGGTTATAACGCATATCTTGGAACGAATGATGCAAGAGACGTGGAGGATCTGGCATTCAATAAGCATGATGAGAAGGCAAAGCTTGTGCTGGATGCATTTATCTATCAGGTATGTAAGGATATTGGCGGTCAGGCAGCCGTTTTGAGTGGAAAGGTAGACCAGATTATCCTGACAGGCGGTATCGCTTATTCTGCATATACGACAGGGGAGATTAAAAAACGTGTCGGATTTATTTCTGATGTGACAGTTTATGCGGGAGAGGATGAACTGCTTGCACTTGCTCAGGGCGCCCTGCGTGTATTGAACGGAGAGGAAGAAGCAAAGGTATACTAGGAGATATTTTGGGGAGGCAATATATGGATAACCAGATCAATAATAATTCTGAAAATCAGCAAAAACAGGCTGAGGCTTACGATAATCAGCAGGTTTATGAGGCTTATAATCAGATACAGCAAAATGTACAGAATTACGGACAGCAGCAGAGTTATGGGCAGTCACAAAGCTATGGACAGCCACAAAACTATGGGCAACAACAGAACTACGGGCAGTCACAAGGCTATGGACAGCCATAGAACTATGGGCAGTCACAAAGCTATGGGCAGCCACAGAATTACGGACAGCCACAAGGCTATGGACAGGCACAGAATTACGGACAGACTACATATGCCGGTTATGGGCAGCCATATGCACAGGGACAGATGTATGGTCAGTCAGGTAGTGCAAATAAGGCGAATGTTGCTGACACGATAAAGGGTGTGACAAATGAGTTTACCGGAAAGGTAAAGAAGTTCGGAATCAGCATCTTTTGTCTTTTGGGAATCATCGGCGCTATGCTGTTGATTATGGTTCCGTTTATGAATTTTACGGCAATTCATGTAAACCAGACATATACAGAAGATAGACAATCCATGAAGATAAAGGCTGCCGATGGATTTACATTGTTTGAATTGTCAAAGCTAAGCAATTCGGTAGACAGAGGCGTGGATTTTGTGCGTAGTTTATACGGTTCCTATAGTTATAGTTCCTATAGGTATTCTACGTTATCGAAGGATTCTCTGGCAGATATGTTAGATGCTGCAGAAGATTCCCTGCTTTGGGAATTGCAGGATGAGATTGACCAAAATGTGAAAAAAGGCAGCGCAAACGAAGTGTTTGGAATGCTTCATTTGTTGTTGAAGGGACAGGTGGCTCTTGCGGTCGCACCGTGGTTAATCATGATATCCGGTATCGGATTATTGATATTTGCAATTATTAACAGGAAAGTACCAAAGCTGATTTGTGCAGGCGTGGCGTTGGCGTGTCTGATCTGGCTTATGGTATGCTCCACGCACTTTTTCTCTATTGTTGGAATCGGAGCAGTTGCGTTGATGGTCGGCATTATTCTTGCTGTAGTTAGTGCGGTGTGGGATAAGCCGGTATATCAGTAGTAGGGGAGAATACAAAAAGGAGGATTCTTATGGACAATAATGGATTTAACGGTGGTATACCACCGCAGCCGGTGCAGCCGGATATGACAAATGCATTCAGCCAGCCGCAGCAGCCGGTACAGCCGGTACAGCCGGATATGACAAATGCATTCAACCAGCCGCAGCAGCCGGTACAGCCGGATATGACAAATGCGTTCAGCCAGCCGCAGCAGCCGGTACAGCCGGATATGACAAATGCGTTCAGCCAGCCGCAACAACCGGTACAGCCGGGTATGACAGGTATGTTTAACCAGCCGATGCAGCCGGGTATGACAGGTGTGTTTAACCAGCCGATGCAGCCGGGCATGGGTGGTGGAATGCAGCCGCCAATATATAACAATCCAAATGGAGCAAAACCAAAGAAGCCGAAAAAACCGAAAAAGCCTATGACAAAGGGCAAACTGGCAGGCATCATTTGCGGTGGAGTTGCAGCCGTTGCAGCCGTTGTGTGCGGTGTGATTTTCCTGCCGAAGCTTTTCAAGTCGGATAAGGAGGTTGTACTCGATGCACTGGAGGCAACTTTCCAGTCCTATGAGGTTGAATCTTCTTTAGATGACAAGATCGGATTGGAGGATATTCAGAAGGCATATCGGGAAAAGGGCGGTAAAAGCTTTGTAGATTATAATTTTACGATAGGTGACGAGAGCTTTTCAATGGACATGGGAATGACCATGGACATGGCCATAAATCAGGAGAAAAAGTTATTTGAATCAACCGGCTCTGTAACGATGGATGATTCAGAGCTTATGTCAATCGAATGTTATGCTGACGAGGAGAATACATATTTGTCAGTACCTGAGCTTATGGACGGCTATCTTGTACTTCCAAATGATGATCCGATGGGGGCACTTGCAAATTCCGCACTGGGTAATTACTTGGATATGGATATGACATCGATTGGCAGTGCGGGCTTTGATTATTTCACCTCGGAAGCAGAGGCCGAAGTGCTTGAAAGCGGATATGTAGATGCCTTGGAGAAGGTATGGGACAAAGCGAAGTTTGAAAAGCAGGGCAGGGCGAAAATTACTGTAAATGGTGACAGTGTTACGGCAACGGAGTATTATGTAACATGGACAAAAGAAGATTTACAGGATGCCTGCCGCGATGCAATTGATGGTATGACAGAGTCTATAACGAGCTCAGATGAGGCATTGGCTCAGACAGGTATGAGTGCTGATGATCTTGCTTACACCATGGAGCAGGTAAAAGCAATGATTCCGTCTATTATTACAGATGACCTTCAGATTAAAGTATATGTAAAGGGCAAAAAAGCTGTTAAGGTTGCATGCAGTGACAGTATATCCTTAATGGGTATTGTGTCGATAGATTATGATTTCTTTGTAGATGCCGGAGATGATGATTTTACAGCAAATATCGGATTTGATGCAGCAGGAAGCAAGATTGGACTTGAGTTTGAGGCACATGATATTCAGGGTAATACATATGGTTCCTTCTCTGCATATGCTGATGACGATAAAATAAGTGCTAATTTCACGAAGGATGTTGTAAAGTCCGGAGATACAACGACGACAACCTACAAGGTAAATGCAACGAATTATTTTGGGCTTGAGCTTACAACAAACACTTACGGAGACGATACCTTTGACTGTTCCGCAAATCTTGACATCGTCGGGGCTGATACGATTGTATTTACCTGTGCCGGCGGATTGACGGATGTAAAGAAGGGTGTCGCATATACTGTTTCAATTGATTCCTTTGAAGTAAAGGCTGCAAATCAGAGTGTTGCAAGTGGTGCAATGACGGTTGGTATAGACACGAGCGACACGACGGTTGCAGAGCGTGATGCAAACGCTGCCTTATATGAAATTGCGAATATGTCGGAGACAGATTGGCAGCAGTTTGTTGAGGATAATAGCGCAAAAATTGAAGCGTGGATGAATCGTCTGGGGAGTGAGGAAGGTCTTCAGGAACTTGCGGAGCTTTTTATAGGTTCCGGCGGTTATGATGATGACTATGATGATTACGATGACTATGACGATTACGATGACTATGATGACTATGACGACGACTACGATTATGATGCTGAAGAAGAATCGCTTGATGATATAGAACTTGAATCATATAGTGGAGCCAAATATAAGGTAAATGGCTGTATTGACGGATTTGAGTTCACATATGGTGATGACTATGGGATACATTTTGAGACGGAAGAGCTTTCGATGATTAATTATAGTCTTACAGATGCAGATTCATTAGAGCAGGCGCTTGAATACAATTTCTACAGCGTGGGCGATATAGATGGTTATGAAATAAAGGATTCCGCATTGAATCAGACAACGCAGATTGACGGAAAAGATGTATTGTACAGCATGGAAACCTATGTTTCATATGGTTGGAATATGTTGAGTCTGGTAGCCGTTACAGAGGTAGAGCCGGGTGTGTATATGGATTTGGATGTGTCAATATATGAGGACGATGATGATTACACGCTTGAGGAAATTCTGCAGGCAATATCAGCACAGTATTATGAGAAAGTTGAGTAAGAAAATATGGATGTGCGTATAGGTGAGGAAAAGTATGTTTCGTTATTGTAAGATTAAGAAATGTATGATTGGTCTTGGGCGTCCCGAGGTATGCGTTCCTTTGACCGGAACGACGCCGGAGGAGATGCTCGACCAAGTAAATCAGGTCGCACAGACACAGCGAAGCTCCACCATTGATATGGTGGAGCTTCGTGGTGATTATCTGTCTGTGCTGTCGGATTATGAACAATTAGATAGTCTGCTTAAGGAGATTGCTGCACGATTACCCGACACGGTATTGCTTTTTACAATACGAAGTGAGAAAGAGGGAGGAGAGCAGCTCGCATTTTCGGAACCGACCAGCTTTGAAATCAATCGCCATGTGATTCAAAGCAGACTTGCGGACATTGTGGATTTAGAGCTTTTTTCCGGTACGCAGGAGGTAGAGGAACTCGTAACGCTTGCTCATGAACAGGGTGTAAAAATTATTATATCCAATCATGATTTTCAGACAACGCCGGATGCATCCGTACTTGTAAACAGGCTTCGCTCCATGCAGGACTTGGGGGCAGATATTGCAAAGATAGCTGTTATGCCGGAAAATAAAATGCAGGTTTTGAATCTGCTTGCGGCAACGGCCATGATGCAGGAAAATTATGCAGAGATACCGATAGTTACGATATCTATGGGAAAAACCGGAGCAATCAGCCGATTGAGCGGACAGGTGTTCGGAAGTGCTGTTACATTTGCAAGTCTTGGACAAGGCTCTGCACCGGGACAGATTCCGGTTTCTGATTTAAATTTGATGTTAGACCGGGTCGAAAAGTACTGCTAGGTGTCGTTCACTCAATTTTATGTACCTACACTCAATTATGATACAAGATAGTCTGTTTTTTATGTAAAATAATGTCGACGGGTAAGATACGCGTCGACATTATTTTATTTTGGGGGACATGTATGTTATGAGGGGAAGCGAGAGAAAGCAGGTTCTATTGTTTGTATGTGAAGAAGGTATGAGGGATAGACTTGTGAGGCTGATTCGTAGTATATCCGATAAATTTTTGATTCGGCTTGCAGATGATTTTTCTGAGGCTTACAGGGTTATATTGGAGTATAAAATCGACACATTGGTATGCTGTGCTGAAAGGGAACATGGGAAGCGTACGCCATGCTCGGTCTATCATTTTATAGAGGTAGTCCGGACAGTACAACGCTATTATTTTACGCCGATTATTCTTGTTTCCAATGTAGAAGATCCAAGTAATTATTGCTTCCGTGAGCTGCATTGCTTTGATGTGATTGAATATCCATTTCGTGCAGAGCGGTTTATTCATTCTTTGCAAAAGGCACTTTGTTATACTGCATATGGGGAAGACGAGCATATGTTATATATACAGGAGGAGCATGTGTTGTATCCGGTTTTGTGCAGTCAGATTAGTCATATACAATCGATGAATCATGTGATGGAGGTTCATTTGATCGATGGAAGCTGTCGAACATTGCGGTATTGTACGATGAAGCAGCTGCTTGAAACAGCAGATGTAAGTTTTCTTTTGCAATGCTCGAGAAGTGCGATTATCAATTTGGATTATGTATATTGTGTTGATTATGTAAACCGTCTTGTGACAATGCAAAGTAAAAGACAGCTTCCGATTGGTTCTACATATGTTAAGACGTTGCAGGAATATTTTAAAAAGCTTCAGACGAGATAAATAGAAAAATTATTCCCAAGGTGAAATACATGAAATTCAAGAAATGCAGGGTGCACTCAGATTATCCCGCCTGAGGTATAGATTTCAAGGGATGAATGAAATCTGAAAGGATTATATACATATTGAGAGACGAAAAACGAAGAAAAGTCTGAAATATCATATTTTCTGACTGAATGCCGGATATTTCTGACTGAAATTAGAAATTATTGATTATACGCTGTCAATATGATGAATGCGAATACTGCTAAAATAGCAATCGAAATCGTAATGGAAAAAGAATAAGTAAGACTAAGCCCGAACCATAAAAAGTCCGGGCTTATTTTTTGATTACAGTTTATATGTTGTAGGTTATTTATCCATGGGAAATTCAATCTTCCATGTCTTTCGGAGGCTGTCACACATCTGCATAATACGAAGAGTTTCTGCATGCGGCATTTCCGGAGATTCCGTATTGCCGATAATGATCGCATCTCTGGCAGACATAAATTCAAATTCATATCCGGTTGTCTGCTTGTCCGGTTTTTTCGTTTCAACTACAAGCTTATGATCACCGGTATAAATGCGGAATGTCTCCGGACAGTTGATATTGTCGATTTCAATATAACCGCGGTCACCGTAGATTCTGGCATTGTTGTCCGGCTTGTACATCATTGTGACTAAGACATTTGCAGAGCGGCCTCCCTTATAGGTCATTTGCAATACCTCCTGTGCGTCCACGCCAGTGTCAAGCTTCGCGCAGGTCGAGGCAATCATCGGCGGTTCAGAGCCATAAATCATGGAGATAAGATTAAGCGGGTAGACACCCAGGTCGAGCAGCGCACCGCCGGCAAGCTCCGGTTTTGTAACGCGCTCCTTCTGTCGAAGGTCATAGCCGAGGGAGCATGTAATATTGTGCACGCGTCCGATGGCTCCCTTCTGGATGTACTCTGCAAGGATGCGGTACATCGGCATAAAACGAATCCACATAGCCTCGCCGCAGAAAACACCGGTTTCCTCGGACAGCTTTAAGACTTCCTCCGTTGTAGCCGCGTTATAGGAAAATGCTTTCTCGACAAGTACCGGTTTTCCGGCACGAAGACAAAGCTTCGCCTGTTCAGCATGATGGGAATGCGGTGTTGCAATATAAATCAGTTCCACATCCGGATCGGCAATCAATGCCTCATATGTGCCGTAGCATTTCTCAATACCATGCTCTGCACCGAAGGCATCTGCTTTTTGCTGATCGCGGGAAGCGACCGCATATGCTTCGAAGGCGTCCAATGCCTGTAATGTATCTGCAACGGTACCGGCGATTTTTCCGGCACCTAAGATTCCGACTTTAAAGTTAATCATCGATATGCTCCTTTTTGATAATATAATTATATATTATAACAAAAGAAATGATATTTGACATCTCTTTTTTACTTTATTGACACAACAAATGATTATAGGGTATACTTGAAACTTGGGTAGGAATACCTATTTGACAAAAACAGCAATAAAATGGAAAAAGAGGGAAATTTATAAGAAAGGAAACATAGATATGTACGAAAAAGTTTCTACAAAGCTGGATTTTACCAGTCGTGAGGAAAAAGTACTTCAGTTCTGGAATGAGAACCGGATTTTCGAGAAGAGTATCGAAGAGAAAAAAGACCTGCCGACCTATACCTTTTATGATGGTCCGCCAACTGCAAACGGAAAACCGCACATCGGTCATGTCCTGACTCGTGTTATCAAGGATATGATTCCAAGATATCAGACGATGAAGGGACACAAGATTATCCGGAAAGCAGGCTGGGACACACATGGACTTCCGGTTGAGCTTGAGGTCGAGAAAATGCTTGGCATCGACGGCAAGGAGCAGATCGAGGAATACGGACTGGATCCGTTCATTACAAAATGTAAGGAATCGGTCTGGAAATATAAAGGCATGTGGGAAGAATTTTCCGGCAAGGTCGGCTTCTGGGCGGATATGGATGATCCGTATGTTACCTATCACAATAACTTTATTGAGTCCGAGTGGTGGGCTCTCAAAAACATATGGGAGCAGGGGCTCTTGTATAAGGGCTTTAAGATTGTGCCATACTGTCCGCGATGCGGAACTCCGCTTTCCTCACACGAGGTGGCGCAGGGGTATAAAACCGTAAAAGAACGCTCTGCCGTTGTCCGCTTTAAATGCGTGGACGAGGATGCTTATTTCCTTGCATGGACGACAACGCCGTGGACACTTCCGAGCAATGTGGCACTCTGTGTCAATCCGGATGAAACGTATTGCAAGGTAAAGGCTGCGGATGGCTATACCTATTATATGGCAGAGGCATTGCTTGATACGGTACTCGGTTCGCTCGGAGAGGAGGGTAAGCCGGCATATGAGGTGCTTGCTACTTACAAGGGAACTGAGCTTGAACGAAAAGAATACGAGCCGTTATTTGCATGTACGAAGGAGGTCGTTGCAAAGCTTCCGCAAAAGGGACATTACATCACCTGCGATTCCTATGTAACGATGTCAGACGGTACCGGTATCGTTCACATTGCACCGGCATTCGGTGAGGATGATGCAAATGTCGGCAGAAAATATGATCTGCCGTTTGTACAGCTTGTCAACGGCAAGGGTGAAATGACAGAGGAAACGCCGTATGCGGGAATGTTTGTAAAGGATGCAGACAAGCCGATTCTGATGGATCTGGAAAAGGATGGTCTGTTGTTTAATGCGCCGAAGTTTGAGCACGATTACCCGTTCTGCTGGCGATGCGATACCCCGCTTATTTACTATGCAAGAGATACATGGTTTATCAAGATGTCCGCTGTGAAGGACAGACTTGTGAAGAATAACAATACAGTAAACTGGATTCCGGAAGGTATCGGAAAAGGGCGTTTCGGAGCATGGCTTGAAAATGTACAGGATTGGGGGCTTTCCCGAAATCGTTACTGGGGAACTCCGCTCAATATCTGGGAGTGCTCCTGCGGAAAGCGCCATGCTATCGGTTCTATCGAAGAACTGAAATCTATGAGCAAGAATTGTCCGGAGAATATCGAACTGCACCGTCCGTATATTGATGCGGTAACGATTACCTGTCCGGATTGCGGCGGCGAGATGAAGCGTGTGCCGGAGGTTATTGACTGCTGGTTTGATTCCGGTGCGATGCCGTTTGCACAGTGGCATTATCCGTTTGAAAATGAGGACATTTTTAAGGACAATTTCCCGGCTGACTTTATCAGCGAGGCAGTTGACCAGACGCGTGGATGGTTTTATTCCCTGATGGCAATTTCCACCTTGCTCTTTGATAAAGCACCATATAAGAATGTCATCGTGCTTGGGCATGTGCAGGATAAAGATGGGCAGAAGATGAGCAAGTCTAAGGGTAACGCGGTAGACCCGATGGAGGCATTAAACAAATATGGCGCAGATGCGATTCGCTGGTATTTTTACAGCAACTCTGCTCCGTGGCTTCCAAACCGCTTCCATGAGGACGCTGTGCTGGAGGGACAGCGAAAATTCATGGGCACGTTATGGAACACCTATGCATTCTATGTACTTTATGCAGACATAGATGAGTTTGATCCGACAAAATATACACTCGAATATGACAAGCTTTCCGTCATGGATAAATGGCTGCTCTCTAAGATGAATTCTATGGTAAAGGCAGTGGATGATAATCTCGGAACTTATAAGATCCCGGAGGCGACAAAGGCACTTGCGGATTTTGTAGATGATATGAGTAACTGGTATGTCAGACGGTGCCGGGAGCGTTACTGGGCAAAGGGCATGGAGCAGGATAAGATTAATGCATATATGACGCTTTATACTGCGCTTGTGACATTGTGTAAGACTGCTGCACCGATGGTTCCGTTTATGACAGAGGATATCTATCAGAACCTTGTGCGCACAGTTGATAAAACGGCGCCGGAGTCGATTCATCTGTGTGATTTTCCGGCTGCTGATGAGAAGATGATCGATAAGGAACTTGAGACAAGCATGGATGAGGTTCTGAAGGTCGTTGTTTACGGACGTGCTGCCAGAAATACAGCCAATATCAAGAGCCGCCAGCCGATCGGAAATATGTTCATTAAGGCAGCGAAACCATTGGATGATTATTTCATGGATATTGTGCGCGATGAGCTTAACGTGAAGCAGGTGGAATTTAAGGATGATTTGTCTGCATTTACTGCATATAACTTCAAGCCGCAGCTTCGTACAGTCGGACCGAAATATGGAAAGCAGCTTGGTGGAATTAAGGAGTATCTTGCATCTGTCGACGGCAATCAGGCAATGCAGGCATTGAAGACAGAGGGAGCGCTTGTGTTTACGGTTGGTGATACAGAGGTGCGTCTGGCTGAGGAAGACCTTTTGATTGAGACGGCAAAGCTGGAAGGTTATGTGACCGAGGGTGACAACTATGTAACGGTTGTGCTTTCTACAACACTGACGCCGGAGCTGATTGAGGAAGGCTATGTGCGTGAGATTATCTCCAAGGTGCAGACGATGCGTAAGGACTCCGACTTTAATGTGACAGACCGTATCCGCGTTTATGTAAATGGCAATGAGAAGCTTGCGCAGGTTATGGAAGGACATGCAGAGGAAATTAAGCGTATCGTACTTGCAGATACATTTGAAATGAATGCAACCTGTGAGAACTCTAAGGAATGGAACATCAATGGAGAAAAGGTTACACTTGGTGTTCAGGTAATCAAATAAAAAAAACAAAAAAGGCTGTGTATGCAAAAGATGCATATGCAGCTTTTTTTGTGTTGAAAAATGGTCGTTCATGACGATACAGATGTTGTTCATGACGGGATTGCCCGAATCGCTTGAATTACGTGTAAAAATATGGTAGTTAAATAGTCAGACAAAGGATAAAGGAGAATGGTGATGACCATTGTAATATGTGATGATGATATCGGGATGCTGCGACAGTTAGAAGCCGATTGTTGTTCACTTCCGTTTAAGAATTTGAAATGCTATACATATGAAAATCCTCTTACCTTGCTCGCAGAGATTCAGGCGAAGGTTATGCGGGTAGATGCATATATTCTTGACATTGATATGCCCAAGCTGAGCGGGATTGAAATAAAAAACGCATTGGCGGCAAATGGAGAGACGAGTGCCGTCATTTTTCTGACAAGCCATATGGAGATGATGCAGGAGGCATTCGGCAGAAACGTGATAGCGTTTCTCTCGAAGGACAATTGGAGGGAACGGCTGCATCGGGAGTTAAACCAGATATATGCAGAGAGTCAGAGGAGCATTACCGTAGAGCATGCAGAAGGTGTGATTACCATATCATGTAAGGATATCATATCTATCAATGCGGCTGACTATTACAGTAAAGTCCGGTATTGCGGTCAAAGCGGTGAGGGATTGCTCGTAAAAAAACCGTTAAAGGCGTGGGAGAAGGAGCTTCCGGTGGAAGGTCTGTACCGGATTTCCCGACAGGTGATTCTGAATATGGAGCACATTGAACGCTACGAGCGGCATTTTGTGACTATGACAAATGGAGATGTTTACAGTATTCCAAAGGGCGCAGTTAAGAAATTCAAGGAAGCGTATTTTGCATATATGAGAAAGCATGAGAGGATATTATGATAGAGGTTATAGAGTATTGCGTCATAAAGAGTATATCGATTACAAAATTATGGCTTATCTGTAAAAGTATGTTTGCGCTAGAGCCGAGCAGGAAAAAATGGCGATATATTCTGCTAGGATGTTTCGTTTTTTGTGGTGTATGGATTGAGGTCATTTTATTACAGGAGAATACGGGAATTATATTTCCGCTTTTATATATAGTCGCACCTGTGTTAATCTTTGAAGAAAAGGTGAAGAAATCGTTAAAGGCAGGAATCGTTGCATATTTTTTGAAAGAGATTGCCGATATGATTTTGATCGCCATTATTATATATGAGGGTGACTTTTGCATAGACGACATTGTGGGATTTGAATACAGGTTGGAGGACATAATCTGTAGTTTGCCCGGCTTGTTTCTTTGGATTGTACTCGCGAATATCTGTACAAAAAAGGAATATCATTTCGGTCTGGAGGGTCGGCAGTATCTGTTAATGCTGGTATCGCTTGCTGTATCAACATTTCAGATCGCATTTGTCACATATTTAATCAGTGGAGGTGGATATGATGAAGTAAACGATGTGAAGATGATGATTTTTGCGCTGATGTTCATCTCATCGCTTTGCGTGCTGTATACCTTCCTTTATCTGACGAAGCTGCTTGCGGTTGACAGTGCTCAAAAGCAGACGATACAGGCGTTTGAAAAACAGGCTGAGATGAATCGCAGATATTATATGGATTTGTATGAGAAGCGGGAATTGGAGCGGGAGAGACAGCACGATTGGAAGCATTTTCTGGTTTATCTTCACACGCGAATCAAGGAGGGTGATTATGCAGGTGCGGAGGCGATGCTTGATGAGATGACACGGTCCACGCATCGTTTTGGGATGTCTCTTGTTTATTCCCAGAATAAGGTTGTCGATGCGGTGATTTGTGGTGTGCTGGGAGAGGCAATCAGCAGTCATCAAATAACATTTTCCTATCAGGGTATCCTGCCGCAGGATATCCATATCGCGGATATGGATTTGTGTATGGTTTTGTCCAATGCACTTGAGAACGCGCTGGAAGCAACCTTGAAGAGGGAAGTGCCCGGCAGGATATCTATGCACGCAGGTTGTAAAGGGAATATGGTGCTCTTTCAGATAGAGAATCCGGTTTTGGAGAAGACGGTTCAGATTCGTGCGGGCAGCTCGAAAAAGGGAGATGGGCATGGATATGGGATTCGGAGTATGCAGAGAATCGTGGAACGCTATCATGGGGAATTATCTTATGAGATGGGAGAGCATTTATGCAGCCTAAGTATCATATTTTTGACAGCTTCTTAGAAAAAAGTCCGTTTCGCTGAAAAAAAGTCCGTTTCACTGAATATTTGTTGCACGGAAAATAGACAGCTTGTACACTTTATGTAGATGTTCGAGGAGCATTGAGTAACCAAAGAAGGGAGTGTATAAGGTGGTAGATGTAGGTTTTTGGGAGTGGGTAAAGAAGTTATTGCAGGGAAAGTAGGATTTAAGGAGGATGAAAAAATGCGAAAAATTAAAAAAATTATGATTTTTGAAATTTTAATATTTGTTTTTATTTTTCAAGTTGAAACGAATGCCGAAACAGTAGAAGTTGGCAGTTATAGGTTTACGTTGTACGCCGGAGCAGATTATGTGGGAACTACTTCAGCAGTAACAAAGGTTGCACAGACACAGTCGGCTAATGTACATGTAGGTACATATACAGCAGGTGGAAGCAATCCAACAAGGGCGTATGTTAATGGTCCTGTCTTTACGCCGGAAATTCTTGTTCGTTCGACAGGTACATATTATTTGTGGTATAGTGGAACAGCTAAAACAGGATTGAAATATGTTTTAAATTTCATAAGTAATAAGAATAATCTCAATAATACAAAGGTTGCAGGCTCTTGGACACCATGATGAAAAAAATAAGCATATTATTAATTGCAATTTTACTTTTGACAGGATGTAACAGTCATCCCCCCAATCAGCCACTTTATTTAGATTACAGCAAGTACGAAAAGGTGTCGGAGCAATTAGCGGATACGGTATGGTGTTATTCGTGTGATTTAATTGAAAGGGACAATTCTGTTATACAGGATGAGCATGTAAGATCTGAGGGCACAAAGCTTTTTTGTGATGGGATTCCAATCGCTGATGTTGGTGCAATGCCGGTTCATTTAAGTAGGCAACATAATTATAAAAAAAGCCTGAATCTAGAGCAGCTTATGGCATATGCAGAAATATATTATGCGAATTTAAATAATATTCCTGCTAAAGATCTTGGGAAGATGGAATTGGAAATAAATGGCTGTAGATTAAAATATGCAGTAAGAGCAGGAAAGAAAGAATGTTATTTAATTCCGGTTCTTGTTCTTGATATCACAGGAGATAATGAGACGACAGAGCTAATGATAGATGTGAATAGCGGGGTTTATTATGTTGAGAACTGATTTGGAAAAGTTCATAAGACGGTTTGATACCAATGCGTGTATTTTTCTTGTTGTAATAAGCTTATTTGGGGGCGCAATGCGACAGCTGACATTATATTTTCGGGGGATGATGCCGGAGACGGCATTTTATTTCTATGATTCCTCCTTGTTCTCCGGCATGACAGATTATGTCATGCCTGTTTTTGTTGCAGTGCCATTGAGCCGCTTTTTATGTGAGGAATTAGATTGCGGATATTATAGCTTTGTAATGATGAGGACAAAAAAATTAAGGTATATTTTGAGTAAAATATGCGTGGCTGTTTTTTCCGGTATATATGTCATGACAATGGGAAGTCTGCTGTTTTATTTTTTATTGAATATAATGGGCATTCCGGTTATGCACGAGGCAGACAGAACCTTGTATAGTCTATATGGCGATACTATATATTATGCTCTGGCACAGCAGGGAAAGGGAGCTTTGGCTGCTGCATTGCATATGTTTAATTATGTGCTTACTGCAATTCCTTGGACAATACTGGTTTTGGCAACATGCATGTACATAAAAAACAAATATATTTTAATGGTTCT
>CAZLZH010000028.1:0-30602 GCA_964563955.1 uncultured Bacteroides sp.
ATTATGATTTTATGAAGAATCAGATTCTGGAAATCGATTTTCAATCATTGGTTAAGGGCGAAAAGGTTCACACAGTCGCAGAAATTGTGCTTCAGCATAAAGATAAGGTGGCTGCAGGTGTGTTGGAACAGCTTCTTACAGAGATTTCCTATAAAGCAGTTCCGGAAGCAATAGTTGACAGGATTGATGTTGATTGCAGTAAGCTGAGAATTGGAGATACATTGACCGTTGCAGATCTCGATATTGCAAAGAACAAAGATATTGAGATCGTAACTCATATGGATACACCGGTCGTAAGTGTAATAGCTCCTAAGAGCAGTGTGCTGGAAGAAGAAACAGAAGAAGAAAAGGAATAAGATAAAATCCCATAATTTACTTTTGAGCCTTGATATGCTATACTGTCATAGTTGTCAAGGCTCTTTTTTTGAAAGGAGCATGAATCAAAAATATTGAAGAAGATGATAAACAAAAGGAGATTAAGATAACATGAAATTGGGAATCGTGGGTCTTCCGAATGTCGGAAAGAGTACCCTGTTTAATTCACTCACAAAGGCAGGTGCGGAATCTGCCAATTATCCGTTTTGTACGATAGACCCAAATGTCGGGGTTGTTCCGGTTCCGGATGTCCGGTTGGATAAGCTGACAGAGATGTATCATTCGGCAAAGACAACACCGGCAGTGATTGAATTTGTAGATATCGCAGGGCTTGTGAAGGGTGCATCAAAAGGAGAAGGCCTTGGCAATCAGTTCCTGTCCAATATTCGGGAAACAGATGCAATCGTGCATGTTGTCCGCTGCTTTGATGATACAAATGTGATCCATGTGGACGGTTCTGTAGACCCGATTCGCGATATTGAGACGATAAACTATGAGCTGATTTTTGCGGATATTGAGGTGCTTGACAGACGGATTGCGAAGGGACAAAGAGGTGCTGCCAACAATAAAGAGCTTGCAAAGGAAGTGGATTTGCAGAAACGGATAAAAGAACATCTGGAATCCGGAAAGCTTGCAATCTCCTTTAAGACAGAGGACGAGGACGAGATAAAATGGATAAAGGAATATAATCTCCTGACCGGCAAGCCTGTGATTTTTGCGGCAAATGTCTCAGAGGATGATTTGGCAGACGATGGCGCAGGCAATGAATATGTGCAGAAGGTTCGCGCTTATGCAAAGGAATTCGGCAGCGAAGTATTTGCTGTATGTGCGCAGATTGAACAGGAAATATCAGAGCTCGAGGATGACGAAAAGAAGATGTTTCTGGAAGACCTCGGCATAGCGGAATCGGGACTGGATAAGCTGATAAAAGCAAGCTATTCACTGCTTGGTCTAATCAGTTATCTGACTTCCGGACCGGATGAGACAAGAGCGTGGACGATTACGAAGGGCACAAAGGCACCGCAGGCAGCGGGCAAGATTCATACGGATTTTGAACGTGGCTTTATCAAGGCGGAGGTTGTTGCATACGACGATCTGATGGCAAGCGGAACAATGCTTGCAGCGAAGGAAAAAGGACTTGTACGGCAGGAAGGCAAGGAATATGTTGTGCAGGATGGCGATGTCATCTTATTTAAATTTAATGTATAGATAGGTAATTGCGAAACTGCACAATTCCACATTAAATTATAGATAGTGAAAGGAACAGTATGTACGATATTCGGTTTCCGAATCTTGGTGTCGTATTGCGCGGCTTAAAAGAGGGCTTTACGATATTTGGATTTGAGATAAAATTTTATGGTATCATTATTGCACTTGGATTTGTGCTGGCGTTTTTTGTGATTGGAAAGGAAGCAAAAAGAACCGGGCAAAATGATGAGACTTATCTGGATCTTATGCTCTGGATCATCGTTCCGGCGATTGTCGGTGCAAGGCTTTATTATGTCCTGTTTAGCTGGGACTCATACTTTGAAGCGGGTAAAGGCTTTGGAAGGACATTGCTTGATATTATCAATATCCGAAAAGGCGGCTTGGCAATTTACGGCGGAATTATTGCCGGAGTCATAGTTGCGATTATCTTTGCACGTAAGAGAAAACTGAAGTTTTCTCTTTTGGCGGATACAGCGACAATGGGAATTTTGATCGGACAGATTATGGGAAGATGGGGCAATTTCTTTAATCGGGAAGCGTTCGGAGATTATACCGATTCCCTGTTTGCCATGGCGATACCTGTGGATTATTTCCATGACAGAGGAACCTTAAGCGGATTGATAAATTCCGGAGTCATCACATCCGAGATGTTAGAAAAGCTTCAGGTGTATGATGGAATGCAGTGGATTATGGTGCATCCGACCTTTCTTTATGAGTCCTTGTGGAATCTTGTATTGTTAATCGTGATTATATGCTACCGTAAACACAAAAAGTTTGACGGAGAGATATTCCTCATGTACCTGTGGGGCTATGGCATGGGGCGTGTATGGATCGAAGGGCTTCGCTCGGATTCTCTTATGACACCATTTTTCAATATGCGTGTGTCTCAGCTTTTGGCAGCTTTTTGTGTGCTTGTTTGTTCCGTTATCATAGTGAAAAAGCGGTTTGATGCCGTAAAGAAACAGCAGATTGCCCAGACGGAAAAGTAAAAAATAGTGTCAATTTACACAGGAAATGCAATTTAGTATTGCATTTCCTATTTTTTTGCGTTACAATAAAAACCGAGTGGAAGCCAAGTGGCATATAAATGGATGTTAAGTGGTGCTTGGTGGAACCAAAGTGTAGGAAGGTGGATGTGGCTGCGATTGAAAGAAAAATCGTTTGCTTAGCAGAAGAGGAAGCATAGTATGGCAATGGGCTTGATAGGAGAATCGAATCATGGTCTGGATGCAAAGGGCAGATTGATAATCCCCATAAGATTCCGTCAGGAGCTTGGGGAACGGTTTGTGCTGTGCTATGGTATGGATCACAACATTGATGTGTATCCGGAAGCTGAGTGGGTGAAATTTGCTGAGAAGCTGGCGTCACTTCCGAAGACAAATTCTAAAGCGAGAAGACTGCGCGACTTTTATGAAGGCTCTGCGACAGTCTGCGAGATGGACAGCCAGTATAGAATTGTCATTCCGCAGAAGCTTCGGGAATTTGCAGGAATCGATCGTGAGGTTGTCATGATCGGACATACGGATACGGTAGCAATCTGGGACAAGGCTGCATGGGATAAGATTAACAATCCGGAAGAAATCAATCTTGATGATATTGCTGAGATTGGTGAACAGTTCAACATTTAACGGAGGCCGGAATGGAGTTTGTACATAAATCGGTACTTTTAGATGAAACGATTGCAGGCTTAAACATAAAACCGGATGGTATCTATGTAGATGGCACATTGGGCGGCGGCGGACATTCTTTGGAGATTTGTAAGCGTTTGTCAAAGAAGGGCAGACTAATCGGAATCGATCAGGATAAGGAAGCAATCGCAGCAGCAAAAAAGCGGCTGGAACCGTATTTGGACAGAGTGACATTTGTTCACTCAAATTATCAAGATATAGACTCCGTATTAAGAGGATGCTCCGTCAGCGGTGTTGATGGAATCGTCCTCGATCTCGGAGTTTCATCTTACCAGTTAGATAATGCCGAACGCGGATTTACATATCGGGAGGACACGCCGCTCGATATGCGTATGAACCGCGAGAGCGCAGTGACTGCGAAAGATATTATAAATGAATACCCGGAAGCAGAATTATATCGGGTCATTCGAGATTATGGCGAGGAAAGATTTGCCAAAAATATTGCAAAGCACATTGTGTCAGCAAGAGAAAAACAGGTTATTGAGACGACCGGACAGTTAAACGAGATTATCAGGGCAGCAATTCCGGCTAAGATGCGGCAAGGACAGGGGCATCCGTCCAAGAAGACATTTCAGGCGATACGAATTGAGTTAAATCATGAGCTTGATGTGTTGGAGGGATCCTTGGATACGATGATATCGTGGCTGAATCCCGGTGGGAGATTGGCAATCATCACATTTCATTCCCTTGAAGACCGTATTGTAAAGACAATATTTAAACGTAACATGAATCCATGTACATGCCCGCCGGAATTCCCGGTATGTGTATGTGGAAAGAAGCCGACCGGAACGATTATAACAAGAAAACCGATTGTTCCGGGGGAGGAAGAGCTGTCAGAGAACAAACGCGCAAAAAGCGCGAAACTGAGAGTTTTTGAAAAAAGTAAGGAGTGTTAAGTATGGCACAGCAAACAAGAAGACAACTTTATTATACCGACGGTAGTGCGGCAAGACAGATGTATGCAGCACCGGTTCGCCGTACGGCAGAGCCGGCAAGACGGGTACAGCCGAACAGAAGACCGGCTCCGCAGGTAAGACGAAGGGTGACGGCACAAACAAAAAAGACACTTGCGTTTTCTGCCGGATATATGGTGTTTATGACATCGATGGTCTGCCTTGTTGTTGCATCCTGCGTGCTGATGCTGTACATGA
Source organism: uncultured Bacteroides sp. (assembly GCA_964563955.1). Lineage (GTDB taxonomy): Bacteria > Bacillota > Clostridia > Lachnospirales > Lachnospiraceae > Coprococcus_C. The sequence continues at coordinate 4,424 of CAZLZH010000028.1, forward strand.
ATACAAAAATAAGCACACAGCAAAACAACATCAGTGCATTGGAGTCAGAGCTTGAGAAGATTGAAGATGACAATGCAGCACATAAAATCCGGTTAAATAATATGTATACACTGGATGATATATATAACGTTGCAACGAACGAACTTGGCATGGTGTATGCGAAGAAAGGGCAGATTATCTATTATGATAGTGCCAATGAGGATTATGTAAAACAATATCAGGATATTCCGGGTTCGAATTAGGATAATTATATCAGAATCGGGCAGTTCCACTGCTCGATTTTTGCGGTTGAGGTGATGGTATGGCTGAACGTACAAACAGAAGAAGAAAAGGGCCAAAGGTTTTTACAAATAAAATGCGGGCCAGACTGACGTTCATATTTTGCGTATTTATAGTCGTGTTTGTGGTTTTAAATTTGAAGATAGTAATGATTGATTTAAAATCCGGAAAGCAGTATGAACAGCAGGTTCTGACACAGCAGGGTTATACGAGCAAGGTCATCCCATATAGACGTGGCGATATATTGGATTCGAATGGAACATTGCTTGCAACAGACCGTAAAGTGTATGACTTGATCTTAGAACCGGCAAATATTGTGGAGTATGATAAGAAAAAGAATGCTACGGTAGCAGCCTTAAAGGAGTTCTTTGGATTTACGGATGAAGAGATTCGTGGATTTTTAAAGGATGAAAAATCCTATTATGTAGTGGCAAAAAAAGGTGTCGAATATGAAGAGGTACAGGCGTTTAAGGAGTTCTGCAATTCAAAAGACGGCGCCAATGTAGTCGGCATCTACTATGAAGAGCGCTATGTGCGGATGTATCCGAATAACGAGCTTGCCTGTCATTTGCTTGGATTTACTGTGAGCGGCAATGTCGGCATGTATGGTGTCGAGGAAGAATATAACAGTCAGTTAAATGGTACAAACGGCAGAGAATATTCCTATCTGAATGAGGATTATGGTGTGACAGATTCGATTGAACCTGCGATAAACGGGAATAATCTTATTACAAGCATAGATGCCAATGTACAAAAAATTGTAGAGGAAAAGGTTCGGGCACGTCTTGCAGAAGAGGATGCGAAAAATATTTCGGTTCTCGTTATGAATCCGAACAATTGTCAGATTTTAGCATTATATAATTCTCACACATATGATCCGAATGATGCTTATGATTTAGATTCCACGATGTATCAGTTTGACACGGAGGAGGAACTGGAAGAGGCAGGATTTAGCAGTTTCGAGGATTTTAAGCAGAATGGTACAGATGAACAGCATGTAGATGCATTATATAAGGTATGGAGAAACTTTCCGGTTAGTGATGTGTTTGAGCCGGGTTCCACATATAAGGTATTTACAATATCCGGAGCACTTGAGGAAGGTGTGATATCGGCAGAGGACACATTTTTCTGCGATGGCGGTGAACAGGTGGAGGACTATTATATTAACTGCCATGCTCATTCCTATGGCGGACATGGTATGGTGGATTTGTCCGGAGCACTTGAAAATTCCTGTAATGATGCACTGATGCAGATTGCTGCAAAAGAGGGTGTAACGATGTTTGATAAATACCAGATTCTGTTTGGCTTCGGTCAGGCGACGAATGTAGACCTTCCGGGTGAACCGAGCGATTCTTCATTGAGTACGCTTGTATATCACAAGGATAATATGTATCCTGTAGAACTGGCAACCTCATCCTTCGGGCAAGGTGTAACGACATCCATGATGCAGATCGGGACGGCATTTTGTTCGGCTATCAATGGCGGATATTACTACGAGCCGAGTGTTGTGCAGAGAATTGAAGATGAAAAAGGAAATATTGTAGAAAATCTGGAACCCGTGCTTGTCAGAAGAACAATTTCGGAAGATGTATCAGAACAGATGCGCCAGTTCCTGAAATCTGTCGTGTCAGAGGGAACTGGTAAAAAGGCGGCAGTTGAGGGATATGAAATCGGAGGAAAAACCGGAACAGCGGAGAAGCTTCCGCGTGGAAATGGAAAATATATTCTCTCCTTTATCGGCTTTGCACCGGTTGATAATCCGCAGGTTGTGATATATGTGGTTGTAGATGAACCGGAAATGCAGTCAGGAAGCGGTTCGGCATCCTATCTGTTTTCCGATATTGCGGCGGAGATTTTTCCGTATCTGAACATTTATAAAACAGATGAAAGCTATGATATTGATAAAGAGACAGCAGAGGATGAACCGGCAACACCGATTTATGAAGGCACAGTGCCGGAAAATGATGTAGCAGGTGGAAGTGAGAATCCATATGTTGAGGAATCATCCGGGGACACAACAGAAACCGGAGGAACTGGAGAAACCGGAGGAACTGGAGAAACCGGGGATACGACAGAGCAGACAACCGAGTCCGTACCAAGCGAATAATAAGCATGGGAATTGGAATAGATACCATCCTCTTGGAATACATTTTATAAAATGAAGAAAAAGAGTGATGGCATAGGTGAGAGATATTTTTACAAGCTATCATCGAAAAAAGCTTCTTATCATCGTTGTCGCTTTTCTCTGTATGCTTGGTATCATATCGGGAAAGCTCGTTATGATTATGCTTGTGGATGCGGAGTCATACAGCGATAAAGCCTTGGCGGTTCAGGAACGCGAGAGAAGCATAAAAGCAAAGCGCGGTTCGATTTATGATAGAAACGGCGTGGTGCTTGCAGGTAATCAGGCGGTTTGCTCCATATCGGTCATACACAATCAGATTGAAGATCCGGAAACCGTGATCCGCGTACTTTCGGAAAAGCTTGAATTATCAGAAAAATATGTGAGAGAACGCGTAGAAAAGCGCTCTGTCCGCGAAAAGATAAAAAGTAACGTGGACAAGAGTCTGGCAGATGAAATACGTGGTATGAATCTTGCGGGCGTTATGATAGATGAGGATTACAAACGTTACTATCCATATGAAACACTTGCATCACATGTGCTTGGGTTTACGGGAAGTGATAATCAGGGAATCGTTGGATTGGAAGTATATTATGACGAGCTTCTGATGGGAGAAAACGGAAGTATTAACACGCTGACAAATGGCAGAGGCATAGAAGTGGAAAATATGGCGGAGAGAAGAGTGGAGCCCGTAGACGGGCAAAATCTTGTCACCTCCATTGATATAAATATACAGCAGTACATTACACAGACTGCATTAGAGGTGTTGGAGAAAAAACAGGCAAAGCGTGTCTGCATTATCGTGATGAATCCGCAGAACGGAGAAATCTATGCACTTGCAGATGTGCCGGAATACAATTTGAATGAGCCGTTCACACTCAATTATGAGCTTGCGGATGGCGAAGAGGTGACACAGGAACAACTGAATCAGATGTGGAGAAATTATTGTATCAGTGATACATATGAGCCGGGTTCCACGTTTAAAATCGTGACGGCAACTACCGCATTTGAACGAGGAGTATTATCCGTGGATGATACATTTTATTGTCCGGGGTATTATATAGTGGAAGACAGAAGAATCCGCTGTCACAAGGTGGCAGGACATGGTGCGGAAACCTTTCGGGACGGAATCATGAATTCCTGTAATCCTGTATTTATGCAGGTCGGAGAGCGAATCGGTGCAGAAGGGTTTTATGATGGTATGCGAAAGCTTGGCCTGTTTGAAAAGACAGGGGTTGATTTGCCCGGAGAAGCAAACTCCATCTTTCATAAGCTGGAGAATGTAGGACCGGTAGAGCTTGCTACGATGTCATTTGGACAGTCGTTCCAGATTACGCCGCTGCAGCTTATGCGTGCGGCATCCGCGGTCGTAAATGGCGGTACACTTATCACACCGCATTTTGCGTTGTATACGACCGATGAAAATAACAATATAACAGAAGTATTTTCCAATGAGACAAAGGAAGGTGCCGTAAGCGCGGAAACAAGCGAATGCATGAAGGAATTACTGGAAGCGGTAGTTGCGGAGGGCACAGGTCATCGAGCCTACATTCCGGGATATTCAATCGGAGGAAAGACTGCAACGAGTGAGAAGCTGCCGCGAAGCGAGAATAAATACATTTCATCCTTTCTTGGGTTCGCACCGGCAGATAATCCGCAGATTATGACCTTGATTCTGATTGATGAACCACAGGGAATCTATTACGGCGGTACGATTGCGGCACCGGTAGTAGGGGAAATATATGATAATATTTTGGCATACCTCGGAATAGAAAAAGAAGAGGTTGAAGAGGAGACAACGGAAACATTCAATGCGGATGACGCAGTGTTTTAATATATTACAGTTTTAATATATTACGAAGGATAGAAAAAGGAGAGAAGACATGAAGTATGACATTATAATACCGGCATTGATATCATTTGGAGTGAGTGTTGTTTTAAGTCCGATTATCATTCCGTTTTTAAAGAAATTAAAATTTGGGCAGTTTGTACGGGATGACGGACCGGAGTCACATCTGAAGAAATCAGGTACACCAACGATGGGCGGATTGATTATTTTATTCAGTATTGTGATTACATCACTGTTTTATATTAAGGACTATCCGCAGATTGTACCGGTATTGTTTGCGACACTCGGTTTCGGACTTGTCGGTTTTCTGGATGATTTTATCAAGGTTGTCATGAAACGTTCTCTCGGACTTCGGGCATGGCAGAAGATGCTCGGACAGTTTATCGTGACCGGAATTTTCGCATATTATATATATGCGTATACAGATCTCGGAACAACGATGATAGTTCCGTTTACCAGTAAGGAGGTAGAGCTTGGCTGGGTATATTGGCCGCTCATGTTTTTTGTGATGCTCGGTACTGCCAATGGTGCGAATTTTACAGACGGACTGGATGGTCTGGCATCCTCGGTAACCGTTCTCATTGCGACATTTTTTGCGATTGCGGCAATCACCTTTGGCTCCGGCGTGACACCAATCACATGTGCGGTAGTCGGCAGTCTGCTCGGATTTCTTGTGTACAATGTATATCCGGCGAGAGTCTTTATGGGAGATACCGGTTCTCTTGCGCTTGGAGGATTTGTTGCATCGACCGCGTATGTGCTTCAGATGCCGCTCATTATTTTAATCGTAGCATTTATTTATGTGGCAGAGGTACTGTCCGTCATTATACAGGTCGTTAGCTTTAAGACGACCGGCAAGCGAGTATTTAAGATGGCTCCGATACATCACCATTTTGAATTGTGCGGGTGGCCGGAGACAAAGGTCGTATCGATTTTTTCCATCGTGACGGCAATCTTGTGTCTTGTCGGAATTTTAGCGATTTAATTATACATGGGAATCAGCAGAAAAGAGGAATGAACGATGTTTGATAAAAAGGTATTAGTTGCAGGAGCAGGGAAAAGCGGCATATGCGCTTCGGAGCAGCTTCTTCGAAATGGAGAGCGGGTAATTCTGTTTGACGAGAATCCAAAACATACACTCACGGAAGCAACTGTGCTTGAAAAGTTTGGTATGAAAGAATTACCGGAGCATTTGGAAATCTGTCTTGGCGAACTGCCGGAGCATATACTGACCGAGATATCCTGTATGGTTATCAGTCCGGGAATTCCGGTAGATGCGGCGTTTGCTGTCCGCGTTAAAGGCGCAGGTGTTCCAATCTGGAGTGAGATTGAGCTTGCATATCAGTATGAGCGGGGTACCGTGGCAGCAATCACAGGAACTAACGGAAAAACGACGACCACGACGTTAGTCGGGGAAATATTAAAGGCATATAATGAAAAAACATTTGTGGTCGGCAATATTGGGATTCCGTATACAAGTCTGTCTGATCAAAGCTCAGAGGATTCTGTTACGGTTGCGGAAATCAGCAGCTTTCAGCTTGAGACAATCGTAAAGTTCCGGCCGCATGTGAGTGCGATATTGAATATAACACCGGATCATTTGAACCGGCATTATACATTTGAAAATTATGCAAACTGTAAATTGGCAGTTACAAGCAATCAGACAAAAGAGGATTATGCAATCTTAAATTACGATGATCCGGAGACTGTAAAGCTGGCTGAAAAAGTTCCGGCAACGGTCATTTATTTCAGTCACAAAGAGCTGCTGGAGCAGGGCGTGATTGTAAGGGATGGGGCAGTTGTAATTCGGGAGAATGGAACAGAACAATATGTGATGCCACTTTCGGAGTTTCGTCTGCTTGGGGATCATAATATAGAAAATCTGTTAGCTGCGGTTGCAGTGAGCTATTATATGGGCGTTGATATCGCAACCATCCGAAAGGTGTGCGGTGCATTTGCCGGCGTTGCCCACAGAATCGAATATGTGCGCACGGTAAAGGATGTAAAGTATTATAACGATTCAAAGGGTACAAATCCGGATGCTGCAATTAAGGCAATTTCAGCGATGACCGGTCCGACGTTCCTGATCGGAGGCGGTTACGATAAGAAATCATCCTATGACGCATGGATTGAGGCGTTTGACGGAAAGGTAAAATGTCTGCTTTTAATCGGGCAGACCGCAGAGGATATTGCAGCTTGTGCAAGGAAACACGGATTTGACGAAATTGTGATGATGCCGGATTTGAAGGCGGTTGTAACATATTGTTACGAGCACGCAGAACCGGGTGATTCCGTGCTGCTGTCTCCGGCATGTGCAAGCTGGGGTATGTTTGACAATTATGAACAGCGTGGAGATTTGTTTAAAGAATATGTAAATGCGCTGTAGTTGTTGATAAAAAAATGGGAGCGTTTGGTCATGGCATATGGCAGAAGAAAATTAAAAAAAGGAAAACTGTTCACGACAGGCGGATATATTGATTATCAGACAATTTTTTTGATTATTGTTATGCTTGCGTTTGGCGTTATGATGGTTTATAGTGCCAGCTCTTATCGTGCCGCACTTTCAGGACTCACAAGTGGGTATTTTGCAAGACGGCAGGGACTGATTGGCCTTGGAGGACTGATTTTGATGCTTGCTGCTTCCTGTATAAACTATCAGATTTATCGTCGGCCGCTGGTTCAGATGATTATTATGGCAGCAATGATCGTGTGTGCCGGTATTGCGCTTGTTATCGGTATATCCTCCAATGGTTCACAACGTTGGATTACGGTTGCAGGTGTTCAGGTTCAGCCGTCAGAGGTTGTAAAGCTTTTGATTGTACTTTATCTTCCACATCAGTGTGTCAAGCATCCGAAGTATTTGAATACATATTTGGGCATGTTGAAACTTACATGGCCGTGTCTTCTCAGTGCGGCTCTGATTGCAAAGGAAAACCTAAGTACAGCGGTTGTCTGTATTGCAATTATGTTGATTATTATGTTTGTGGCAAGTCCTTCTACGAAGAAGCTTATTGTGCTTGGGCTTGTATGTGCAGTGGCAGCAGTGCTGTTGATATTTACGGTTGGCTATCGTGGAGATCGTATCGATGCATGGCTTCATCCGGAGACAAGTGCAAGCGGATATCAGACAATGCAGTCATTATATGCGATTGGTTCCGGCGGACTGTTTGGAAAGGGTCTTGGACAGAGCATACAAAAGCTCGGTTTCCTGCCGGAGTCTCACAATGATATGATATTTGCAATCATTTGTGAGGAGCTTGGCTTGTTTGGCGCCTTTTGCGTCATTGCATTGTTCGTTATGCTTATCATTCAGCTTCGTTATATTGCCAATCATGCGAGAGATCGCTATGGGGCGCTTGTCGTAACCGGTGTGCTTACGCATGTGGCAGTGCAGATGATAATCAATGTCGGAGTTGTAACCAATGTTCTGCCAAACACGGGCGTTACACTTCCGTTTATTAGTTACGGAGGTTCGTCACTGTTCTTTTTGATGATTGAGATGGGGTTTGTGTTGAGTGTGTCACGTCAGATGATTCCATATGAGGAGTCGCGGGTAACAGAAAGACGGACACAGAGTACGATGTAAGGTTGGCTGTGCAGATACGAAGGAGGCTGACAATGAAGAAAAAATATATAGTGCTGATAATTGCAATTTTACTTTTGGGAACGATTGGATATGCATCAACATTTACCGTGAAGGATATACAGGTAAGCGGATGCGAAATTGTGGATGAACAGATAGTTGCGGATACAGTTAAAAGGGAAACGCCTCTTGGCAATACGCTGTTGCTTTGCCTGAAGGGAAAGCTGAATCAGCTTGATGATATTCCTTTTATTAGTAAGATGGATATTGAATATACAGGTAAACATTCGGTATCTGTCACGGTCTACGAAAAATCCATGGCTGGATGTGTGGAATACATGAACAGCTATGTGTATTTTGATAAAGATGGAGTGGTTTTGGATGCGTCGGATCAAATGGTGGATGGCGTGCCATGCATTAAGGGTCTGACGTTTTCACAGTGGGAAATGGGAGAAAAGCTTCCGATTTCCGACGAAAAAAAATTCCAATCCATATTAACGATAACGCAGCTTGTTGAAAAATACGGACTTGAGATTGACGGAATAAAATTCACGGCTGAAAATGAGATTATCCTGACACATAAGGATATCACGATTGAACTTGGGGAGGGGGAGTATCTGGCAGTTCAGATGATGAATCTGGGAAATATATTGGCGAATCTGGAGGGAATGTCCGGAACCTTGTATATGAAAGATTTTGATTCCGTAAATACAACAGCGAGCTTTAGCAAAAAATAAGCAAAAAAACGAAAAATCTATTGATTATTTCAACAAAAGCCTATATTATATAAGGTAATAATGCGCAAATAGAATAAAAGGAGGAAGAAGCCTTGCTTGAAATAAAATCTAACGATGAGAAAACCCCTGCAAGAATCCTTGTGATTGGTGTAGGTGGTGCAGGAAACAATGCAGTAAATAGAATGATTGATGAGAATGTGGAAGGTGTTGAGTTAATTGCAATCAACACGGACAAGCAGATATTATCTCAAAATCGTGCCACAACAAAAATCCAGATTGGCGAGAAATTGACAAAGGGTCTTGGTGCAGGTGCAAAGCCTGAGATTGGTGCGAATGCGGTTGAGGAGAACCGGGAAGAGATTACAGACATTATGAAGGATGCCAACATGGTATTTGTAACATGCGGTATGGGTGGCGGTACCGGAACCGGAGCAGCGCCTGTAGTGGCAGAGATTGCAAGAAACCTCGGCATTCTGACAGTCGGTGTTGTTACAAAGCCGTTTTCGTTTGAGGGCAAGCCTCGTATGAACAATGCAGTCAATGGTATTGCAAAGCTGAAGGAAAATGTTGATACATTGATTGTGATTCCGAATGATAAGCTGTTGCAGATCTGCGATAAGCGTACAAGCATTCCGGAAGCCCTGAAGAAGGCGGATGAGGTATTGCAGCAGGGTGTTCAGGGTGTAACAGATTTGATTAATAAGCCGGGACTTATCAACCTCGACTTTGCAGATATTCAGACAGTTATGCGCGACAAGGGTGTTGCACATATCGGTATCGGTCGTGCAAGTGGTGATAATAAAGCCGTTGATGCGATTAAGTCTGCGATGGACAGCCCATTGCTTGAGACGACAGTTACAGGAGCAAGTGATATCATTGTAAACTTCTCCGGTAATATCGGAATTGTGGAAGCATACGATGCAATCACATATCTGACAGAAGTTGCAGGAGAGGGTGCAAACATCATCTTTGGTACGGTTGACAATGACGTTATGGGCGAGGATGTATGTATTACAATTATTGCAACCGGTATAGAGGACAATGCGGCAACACAGCCGATTATGGTGACACCGGCTACGAAGGCATCACCGGTTAAACAGACAGTAACACCGTCGGTAAAGACTCCTACATATGCGAGTCAGCCGATTACAGGTGTAAAGCCGATGGGTTCAGCTTCCAGACCGTCATTTATGTCGACATCTGCGCCTAAGTCGGGTGCGAGTGCAGATTTGTCAGGAGTTGCAAAGCCGGCACCGGCAAAGCGTGAGAACACAGCGGGCGGAGGAATCAAAATTCCGGATTTCCTCAAGCGCGGATAAAGAACAGATACAAATTAAAGAAGGGCTGTTGTATTTACAACAGCCCTTTTTCGATAAATGCAAGGAGAAGAATGTATGGGAGATAGGGAAGAAAGAACTGTACTGTTCGATGAACAGATGTTAGAACAGTATCAAAAGGTGAAAAATGCAAAAAGCTCTCTGGTTGTTGTGGACGGTAATGGAATCAGTGAATATGATTTGTCTGCATTTCAGGAAGGAACATATCTGTTTGGACGGAATGAAAATAACCAGATTCGATTAAATTCCGGAATTGTATCAGGAAATCACGGAGAGATTTATGTGTCGGAAGGAAAGTTTTATATAAAGGACAATCACAGCTCAAATGGATCCTACATAGCATACGGCACACAGTTTATCCAGATGAAGCCCGATCAGTATTATGGCGGTACAGGGGCAGATATGATTATCCGGCTCGGAACAAATCAGTCGATGGATGGAATTGATCCGGTTTTGCTTTTGTACAATGGAAGACAGGTACAGGGGAGATGGAAAACCTATCAGCTTCACGCAGGGGATAACAGTATTGGACGTGCAGAATCCTGTGACATCCGGTTAAAAAATATAGCGGTATCACGTTTCCATGCCGGAGTTAGACAGGTTGGAAATCAATTTTATGTGTTCGATAATGGTTCCACAAATGGTGTGTTTGTAAACGGAACAAGGATATCAAAGCCGTATCACCTGTCCAATAAGGATATTTTTACGATATTAAATACAACCTTTATTTATGATGGGAATGTCGTTTACTATAAGGTCAATCCGGAAGGTATTGCACTCGATATTCAGGATTTGAGTAAGGAGGTTCCGGTAAAGAACGGCAAAAAAACGATTCTGGATAAGGTGAGCTTAAGTATTGGCGCAAATGAGTTTGTTGCGATTATCGGCGGTTCGGGAGCGGGTAAGACAACACTTATGACGGCGATGAGCGGATTCGACTCCGAGGTGTCCGGACAGGTATATTGTAACGGGATGAATCTGCAGGAGAATTTCCACACCTTGAAAAATATTATCGGATTTGTTCCGCAGCAGGATATTATATATGAGAATATTACACTTGGTAAGATGCTTTATTACACGGCAAAGATGAAGATGCCGGAGGATACGAGTAAGGAAGAGATTGACGCGCGGATTAAGGAAGTGTTGCGAATGGTAGAGCTGGAGGCGCACAAGGATACATTTATCCGCCGTTTGTCAGGGGGACAAAAGAAGCGTGCGAGTATTGCCGTGGAGCTTTTGGCGAATCCCGGACTCTTTTTCCTGGATGAACCTACATCCGGGCTGGACCCGGGAACCGAGCAGCATTTGATGCAGACGCTTGCAAGACTCTCGAAGGAACAGGAAAAAACGATTGTTATGGTAACACACACGATTAACAATCTGGATTTGTGTGACAAGGTCATCATAATGGGAAATGGCGGTAAGCTCTGTTATTGCGGAAGCCCGGCAGGAGTGAAAGAATTTTTCAGGATAGATAACCTTGTAAAGCTTTACGATACGGTTGCAGCAGACCCGAAGGGCTGGGAAGCAAAATTTAAGCAGTCCGGTATCAATCAGGTTCATGCAAAAACAACAGATTCAAACAGTGATGTGATTAAAAGCCGTCCTGTAAGCAGTCTGAGCCAGCTTGGCATTTTGATTCGTCGATATACGACACTGATAGTAAATGATATTCAGAGACTGGTGCTTATATTCGGTCAGCCGCTTATCATCGGTCTGCTGTTGACTCTTGTTGCACGGGAAGGAATCTATGAGCAGTTTGCCGAGACGCGTTCTATTTTGTTTACGTTAGTCAGCGGCGGTATCTGGATGGGCTTGTTAAACACGATACAGGAAGTCAATAAAGAGCGGGTTATACTAAAGCGGGAATACATGGGTAATCTGAAGCTTCCGGTATACATGCTTTCCAAGTATGTCGTGCAGGGTGTGATTGCAGCCATGCAGGCGGTTATTTACGTCATGACCTTTGTATTGATGAAAGGTGCGCCGCAGTGCGAGGGCATCATCTTTAGAAATGCAACTGTGGAAATGATTGTCGTGATATTCCTTGTCATTTATGCCTCCGCAGGACTTGGCTTACTGCTTTCCTCTGTGACAAAGAGTGCCGACCGTGCGATGGCGATTGCACCGTTTGTGCTTATCATACAGTTGATTTTCTCCGGCATATTATTCGAATTAGATGGTGTGACAGAGAAGATTTCTTATCTGACCTTCAGCCGTTATGCGATGGAATCCATCGGAACAACGTGTGATATCAATACGCTTGAGATGCCGGGGCAGGAGGAACTGGATGAAACGGAGAAGGAGTTTGATGACCTGCTGGCTTCCTGTAATGATGCGATTGCGGAATTACAGGAGGGCTATGACGAGCAGATTAACGAATTGCAGGATGCGGTTGAAACCTACTCTGCACTTGCAAACAATCCGCAGACGTTCGATGAGTTTGTGTCAGAACCGCAGGTAATCGAAGCAGAAAAGGAAGAACATGAGACGGAGATTGACCCGATGTATGAGCGCGAGAAAAACAAGACTCTGCGTGGATGGGCAATTCTTTTTGGCTCTACATTTTTATTCGCAGGTGTGAGTGTGCTTGTGCTCCGAAGACTGAAGGATGAGCAGAGATAAGATATAAGCGGATAAAGTCAGGAAAAGACATATAAACGACAATAATTAATACTATATAAAAAATCCGGATATGAACATAAATAACAATCGTTTCCATGTTTGATATCCGGATTTTTTTAAAGTGTCACACCACTGAAATCAATCGTTGCAACGCGGGACTGGCTCTGCCTGCTTGCAAGCCGGAATAAATCGGAGAGCGAGTCGTTTGTATCCGTCTCATTCGATAGGGATGTACTTCCTAAAACCGATATGATGTCCAGCATATTCTGGTAGTGTGTAGAAAAAAGCTGGTATTCAGCGCGTGACAGCAGGTTTTGTAAATCCCCGGTATCTGTGACATCGACAGTATCTAACGATGATAAAAGCGATGATATCGAGTTGCTGCCGGAGGATAACAGACTGCTGTATTCCAGCATATTGGATGTGCTGTCATAATTACCGGTCAGCGCAGCTAATCCGCTCTGGTTTGTTGTGTTTGTATAGGTGCCGTTATCAGAAGATAACATGGAAATTGCAGAGATGATTTCCTTAATCTCAGCAAGTAACTTCGCATTTTTCTGGGCTGTTTTTTCCGATACTTCCGTTGTGCTTGTGCCGGATTGCTTTTCAGATGATTGATTACCGGTAACAGGGTAGGTGGTATCAGGAACGCTGACGTTCGTTTGCGCTAATGCGGAAACCTTCTGCACATAGCTTTGCGTCTCTGAAAATGGAGGAATACCCCCATATTTTTGAACATTGCCGCACCCGGCATTGTAGGCCGCTATGGCAAGAGACTGGTTGCCCTGAAACATCTGGAGCAGATTCTTTAAAACAGCGGCGCCGCCCATAATATTCTGATAGGCATCATACGGATCTGTCACACCGTAGGCACTGGCAGTGCTCGGCATGAGCTGCATGATTCCCATGGCACCGGCGGAGGAGGTTGCGTCTGCCTGAAAGCCGGACTCTGTATAGGCAATTGCTTTTAAGAGCCTTTCAGACACGCCATACTTTTCAGATGCTTCATGGAATATGGCATCCAGATTTTTCGTCTGAGCCGTCTGATTTAATTTATCCGTTTCCGTCTGCAAAACAGTATCGAAACTGTTTGTCGCTTCAACGGCCGGCTGTGTGCGGGATGTATAATTACTTTCGTCAATATAGCCGATTCCCTCGATAAAAAGCATGGCATTTTCCTCCTTTCGTTATTTATATGTAAGGGCAGGTTAATTTCAAAACTCGTAGAATCAATATGCGAGTTGTGCCAAATTAACAATTTCATAAGTAGACCATTTGAGAGCGCCGGCACTTAGGTGCTGTATGCAGCACCTTATGTGTCCGCTACGCTCGAAACGAGCGAAAGCGTGTCTGCGATGAAATTGTTAACTATGCACAACATATTTTGTCGATTCGACAATCTGTAGTTACAGTTTCGCAATTACCTATTTTATAAACTGCTATCATTGTAACATACATTTTATATATCGGCAAATGAATTAAAAAATGTAACTTTCCGTATTCCATGAAAAACAGCTTATTGTATTTGCTGTCTATTTGGAGTAAAATATCCATAATATTATATTTTCCGGGGGAAAGAAACGTGAGATACATTGCAACCGGTCAGGAGATGACCAGAATTGATGAATACACAACCAACATTGTCGGATTACCACAGCTCGTGCTTATGGAGCGGGCAGCTCTTACTATTGCGGACTGTATAAAAGAGAAGTTTGCGGCAGGTTCGCGTGTGTTGGTCGTTGTAGAAAGCGGTAATAATGGTGGAGACGGAATTGCAGCAGCCCGTATTTTGATGCAGGCAGGCTATGATGTGGAGATTTACTGGATTAACGGATTAAAATCGGTGAGTACCGGCTTTGATGCACAGTATGCGATTGCAAAACGGATAAATATGAAGTTTGTCGATGAAATTGTCGATTCCGGGTACGACGTGATTATAGACGGTATATTCGGAGTTGGACTTTCGAGAGCCGTGATGGGAAAACAGGCGGAGGTCATTAAGACGTTAAATGATATGGATGGCTTTAAGCTTTCGATTGATATGCCGTCCGGCATCGATGCGACAACCGGATTTTTGCTTGGAACGGCGTTCCGCGCAGACGAGACGCTTACATTTGGTCTTACAAAGCTTGGACTTTTGATGGGCATGGGATATGAATACGCCGGAAATGTAATTGTGGAGGATATCGGATTCCCAAAGCAGGCGATAGATTTTGTCGAGCCGCGTCTTTATACCTATGACAGAGAAGATGTCGATGTTTTGCTGCCGCGCAGAAAGCGGGATACGCATAAGGGAAGCTATGGCAAGGTAGCTGTCATTGCGGGAAGTAAAAATATGGCAGGTGCGGCATTGTTTGCAGCAGAGTCGGCATATCGTATGGGCTGCGGGCTTGTGCGGGTTTGTACCGTGGAGGAAAATCGCGAAATCGTGCAGGCAAGACTGCCGGAGGCACTGCTTACAACTTATAATCCGGAGGATGTGGATACGATGCGTCAGGCGATGAAAACGGTCATGAACTGGGCGGATGTCATTGTACTCGGACCGGGACTCGGAATCGGCACACATACGGAATATCTTGTGGAGAAGGTGCTCCGTAATTTTGAAAAGCCGGTTGTGCTCGATGCGGATGGTATCAATGTGCTGTCAGGCAATATGGAATTGCTTGACACGGCTGTGTCAAAGCTGATTATGACGCCGCATTTGATGGAGATGTCACGTCTTACAAATCTGTCTGTCACCGATATAAAAGCAAATAAATATGATCTTGCGAGAGAGTTTGCGAAGCGGCATAAGGTTGTGCTTGCATTGAAGGATGCGAGAACCGTGGTGTCGGATGGCGGACTTCAGGCATATATTAATATTACCGGTACCAATGGCATGGCAACCGGAGGAGCGGGCGATGTATTGACAGGAATTATCGCAGGACTTTTGGCGCAGGGCATGGAATGCTTTGAGGCGGCAAAGCTTGGTGTCTGCATGCACGGATTGGCAGGGCAGGCGGCAGCAAAGATAAAAGGACAGTACAGTATGGTTGCCGGAGATATTGTAAAGAGCATAAGAGAAATACTGGAGGAACAGGACGTTGATAACAGACAAGACGGGATATAATCGCATTTATGCGAGAATCAACATGGATCATCTGCGATATAATATCCAAACGATGCAGTCGCTTGTAAAACCGGATATGAAGACGATGGTAATTATCAAAGCAGACGCTTATGGGCATGGCGCCTGTGAGATAGCAAAGCGTATTTTGGATTTGGCGGATTATTTCGGTGTTGCAACGATTGACGAGGGCGTGGAGCTTCGAAATGCGGGCATAGAAAAGCCAATCCTGAATATCGGTCATACGGCACAGGCTGATTTCGAGACGGCACTTGCACATGATATCACAATGGCTGTTTATGATGTGGAGCAGTGCCGATTGCTGAGTGCACTTGCCTGTGAGAAGGGCAAAAAGGCAAAGGTACATATAAAGGTCGATACCGGTA
Source organism: uncultured Bacteroides sp. (assembly GCA_964563955.1). Lineage (GTDB taxonomy): Bacteria > Bacillota > Clostridia > Lachnospirales > Lachnospiraceae > Coprococcus_C. The sequence continues at coordinate 20,448 of CAZLZH010000028.1, forward strand.
TGTCTCGAATCGGATTTCTGGCAACAGATGAGGGCGTGCAGATGGCGCGGAAGCTGAAAGCCCTTGCCGGACTTGAAATCGAGGGAATCTTTACACATTATGCGAAGGCAGATGAAAAAGATAAGCAATATGCGTATCTGCAAAAGGAGCGTTTTCTGTCATTCATACATGACTTGGAAGAAAGCGGCATGGAGTTCCGGTTAAAGCATATAGACAACAGCGCCGGAACGATGGAGCTTGACGATGATGAGTTTGACATGGTGCGTCTCGGAATCGTAACCTATGGACTGTATCCATCGGATGAGGTGGATAAAAGTATTCAGATAAAACCGGTTATGTCATTGATTGCACATGTTGCATACGTCAAAACCCTGCCGGCAAATGTCGGAGTCGGATATGGATGGACTTATACAACGACAAGGGAGACGAAGGTTGCGACGGTGACGGTCGGCTATGCGGACGGATATCCGAGAGCGCAGTCCAATGTAGGCCGTGTACTGATTCACGGTCAGTATGCCGATATTATCGGCAGGGTCTGCATGGATCAGATCATGGTGGATGTTACCCATATTCCGGATGTCAAGATAGAGGATGAGGTTATTTTGATTGGAGAAGCGGATGGGAACAGGATTACCGTGGAGGAGGTCGCCGAGCCGGCAGCAAGCTTTAATTATGAGCTCGTCTGCAACATTGCCCGCCGTGTTCCGCGCGTATATTATGAGAACGGCAGAGATACGACTTGCGTCAATTATTTATTATAAATCCTGTCATTCAATTGCATATACATAAGAATTGTTGGAAATACTTGTAATAGTTTTAACAACAATAGGAGTGTGAAAGCATTGATTATCAGACGTGGTGATATTTATTATGCGGACCTTCGACCAGTCGTCGGATCCGAACAGGGTGGCGTTCGCCCGGTACTTATAATTCAAAATGAAGCAGGGAACAAATATAGTTCCACTGTGATTATTGCGGCAATCACATCGCAGATGCACAAGGCAAAGCTGCCGACACATGTAGAACTTGATTCCAGGTATTGCGATATTGCTAAGGATTCTGTTATACTATTAGAGCAGGTGCGCACAATTGACAAACAGCGGTTAAAAGAAAAGGTGTGTCATCTTGACAACACAATAATACGCAGGGTCAATGAAGCGTTGCGTATTAGTTTGGAACTTTAAAGGAGAAAAGCAAGATATGTCACAAAGTGGGCCCGGTGGCTTTCGAAAGCTATTTTCGAAAAAGGTGGACGAAGACAAAGTAGAAGAAGAGATTCTTTCCATGGTGGAGGAAGGACATGAACAGGGTGTTATCGAGGAAGGCGAGATGGAGATGATTAACAACATCTTTGAATTCAGCGATAAAGAAGCCAAGGATATCATGACCGGACGACAGAAAGTGATTGCCGTGGAAAATACATGGACTGTGGAAAAAGCGCTTCAATTTGCAGTCGACAATAATTTTTCCAGATATCCTGTATTTGAGGAAGATTTGGATAATGTAATCGGTGTGATACATATTAAGGATCTGATCGCAGAGTATATGAAGGATCCGAAGAAGTCAATCACGGATATTATCGATAAGGCAATTGTAACGCATCCGACGAAAAATATTGCGGAGCTTTTGCAGGATATGCAGATTAAAAAGATTCATCTTGCAGTCGTAGTGGATGAGTATGGTCAGACGGAAGGAATTGTCACGATGGAGGATATCATTGAGGAAATCGTGGGCAATATACTGGATGAACATGATGAGGAGGAACCGCAGGAGATAAAGAAAACGTCAGAAGGTGTCTATTTGGTAGATGGAGGAGCATCGCTTGAAGAGCTTGCAGATCTGCTTGGAATCGAATTTCCGGATGAGGATTTCGAGACACTGAATGGTTTCTTACTTTACAAGCATGGCAGGCTTCCGGAGGAAGAGGAAGCATTTCAGATTGAGTATCAGGGATATGAATTTATCCCGGAGAAGATAGAAGAAAACAGAATTGCAACTGTTAAAATTGTGAAAAAACAGGAAAAGGAAGAGGAGTAACAAAAATGTCAGGACATTCAAAATTTGCGAATATTAAGCACAAGAAAGAGAAAAATGATGCAGCAAAGGGAAAAGTATTTACGATTATCGGTCGCGAAATTGCGGTTGCGGTCAAGGAAGGCGGACCGGATCCGGCAAATAACAGTAAGCTGCGTGATGTGATTGCAAAGGCAAAGGCAAACAATATGCCGAATGATACGATTGACAGAGGAATTAAGAAGGCGGCAGGAGATGCAGGTTCCGTCAATTATGTAACGATTACATATGAGGGATATGGACCAAACGGAACCGCTATTATTGTCAATGCGCTGACAGATAATAAAAATCGTACAGCATCGAATGTGCGGAATGCATTCACAAAGGGTGGCGGAAATGTCGGAACGACCGGCTGTGTTTCTTATATGTTCGATGAAAAGGGACAGATTATCATTGCGAAGGAAGATTGCAGCATGGACGCAGATGATCTGATGATGATGGCATTGGATGCAGGAGCAGAGGATTTCAATGAGGAGGAAGACAGCTTTGAGATACTCACGAATCCGGATGAATTTACGGTTGTGCGTGAGGCACTTGAAAAGGAGAACATTCCGATGGCTTCCGCAGAGGTCACAATGATTCCGCAAAATTATATAGAGCTTACAAACGAAGAAGATATCAAGAAGATGAACCGTATTTTAGATATGCTGGATGAGGATGACGATGTCCAGTCTGTATATCATAACTGGGATGAGTAAAAAATCACAGCTTGCTAGTGATTTTTTACGAAGACCTTTCTTGCCAACATAAGTTGGCAAAAGGGAGGAGAATTATGCCACTTTTTATAATATTTATTATCTGGTATGTGACATACGGGCAGAACAATCCGAAAACATATGCGAAAATAAAGGGAAAGCTGCCGCTAATCATCTTTTTACTTATTTTCTTTAGCGGGTTTTCAAGCTTGATTCCGAGCTTACTTATAATATCAATCGTTATGCTTGCAATCTTTGGACCATTTGCCTTACTGATCTGGCTGATTATGAGAAGCACAAAGGGAAAGAAGAGGCAGCAGAAGGATGATTACGAGTATTATAAGAAGCATTATGAGCAGCCTTCGGAAAATCGTGGAACAACGGTAACCGGACTCACACGCGCGGTTGCAAAGCGCCAGAAGATTGTGGAGAAGTTCAATCGTAAATATGATCTCAACCTGACAGATTCGGAGATAAAATGTATTGTAGATGCATCTTACATGTCAAATTGTTGGGAACGGGAAATTTATGATATGAATAAAAGCTATGATAATGTAGCGCAGTGGTATAAGGCAGATACCGCATGGCTTCGAGCATATCTGCGTGCATTCCCGGTGCAGAACGTCACATCGGATTTCACGAATCAGAGAGAGTTGTGCTTCAGTGCATTTGATCAGATTTTTCAGGCGGTACAGCCGGAGAAATTTACGAGCGTTGCTGAATGTGTGAAGGAAATCAATGAGCGTTATCTGACGAATTTTGATGAGATTACATTTACAATCGCACATCAATTTTTGAGCAGTAACGGAAAGAAATATGGATTCCCACAATTTAATATTCAAAGCATGCAATCTGATTTAGAGAATCTGAAAAATAAATATGATAAGGAAACCGGTATGGGTATGAGCTTTGAAAAAACACCACTCAGATAAGGTATACATAGCAAAAATGCTCCGGCTATTAGCCGGAGCATTTTCACATGTTATTGAATCTGTACAAGCTCGGAACAATGCCGATTTCCCTGCGTATCTTCAAAGATAAACATGCCGTAATATTCTTCCCCCGGAATCAGATCATCCTTAATCGGAGAAAATCCGTCCGAGATAGGAAAGTAGTTATAGTTCAGTACGAGGTCAGACCAGTCTGCTTCATTAAAGTTTGTTAAATCCTCATTCGATGTAAATTCATGAGAGAAATTTCCGAATGCGACATTTTGATAGTCATTAATATTGATTTCATATCGCTCCGGGAAGATTTCGTTTCCGTCTGTGTTGATATAATTTTCAATCGGATAGGCACCTAAGAGGACTCCTTGCGGATTTGCGTCTGAAATCTCAAGGACAAAATAGGCATACATGGCATCCTCTCCTTCTATATCGTCGTTATACAGGATGCTTGAGAGCAGATATCGTGTATACGTATCTGTTTTCTCCTGAACTGTGTACATCAATTCATATTTTTCAAGCGTTGTGTCATTTTGCATGTAGATAATCTGTCCGTCAAAGTCTGCCGTCAGTGTGCTTGTACCATCGGAGGTAACGGCACTGCTCAAGGCAACCAGATCATAGTTTCCATCCTGCTCCGGGTCCTTTTTTGAGATGACGAAGTAAGCGTTTTGCAGGGCTGACATTTGATCTGCCTGCAAATCTACGGAAAAGGTCATATCGCCGTTTGCCACAGGCCGCAGTCCGGATGGATCCCAATTGATATCGAAAGCGTCTGTGTCTGTCAGCATACCTGCAAAGCTTGCAATGAAATGTGTGTAATTATCTGCAAAATCAAAGCTTGTATAGATTGGTATTAACTGTGATGCATATTGCTTTGTGTAATATGGGTGATAAATAGACACACCGTTAATTTTATCTTCATTTGCATCTGAGTATACGACCAGCTCTGATAATGCGTTTAAAAGGTTGGCTGCTTCAGCAGGATAGTCATTTTTTAAGTGCTTTGCATAATCCATCATGTCAATGACATCATAGGAGCCTTCCGTATAAGAATAGCTTGCTGCGATTTCCTTTGAATTTTTACGCATTGCAGAAAATTTTGGATATGTATTTGCGCTTAAATCGCTGTCTGCCTGTTCAAATAATGCATCAAGTGCTGTCTCCACATCCTCGACCTTGCTTAAATCAAGTACAGACAGGCTGATAGTACAGTAAGAAAACGGCATGCTTTGCAGATATGCGGTCGTTTCTTCTATATAGGTATCTACAATGGCGGTTCCCATTTCGTCGCCGTTTGCCATGGAATCGATATCGTCTAAGAAGCTGTATTCCCATCCGCTTCCCGGTTCGGACTCCTGTGAGGCAATCAGATAGTTTGCATAGGGACTTAAGGCATGTGCTGTTTCGATATTTCCCATCAGGCAGGCATCAAAGCCGATAAATTCCAGCTTGTTGTCATCATGGAATGGCGAGTTGTCAAATGCGGTCTGCAGCTCATCGAGTGTCAGGCTGTCCCCGGTGTTTTCGTCATATCCATATCCGAAAAAGGCACCGCCGCCATGGTTCCATAAAATCAGTTCATATTGCTCGGCAGGATAATTTTCATATCCATAATTTAAAAACTCGGAGAGCGTGTCCGGATTTCCCATATTCGACTCAGCTTTGGAATCTAATAGTTCCAATTCACCATCTTTTACGAGGAAGGTTGCATTTTCTCCATCCGGTATGTCGGAGGTGTGCCAGTTGCTGCAGCCACCGGTATATATCAGAACATTCATGGATGCTTCATCATAGCTGGATGAAAGTATTTCGTCAATATCATCGGATGCGGCATAATGGGCGCTTTCCAAATCGGAGCCGACGATATAGATCATCAGTGTTTTTGATTTGGATGCTTCATTTGGGGGTTCCGTTGGTGCAATTTCGGTTGTCGGCTCTGAGGAAGCTGTAAATTCGGTCGTCTGTTCGGTCGTTCTATCATCCGTTAAATCCCTGACGGGGTCTCTGAAAATCAGAATCAGACCAATTGTCAGGCAGATGACACCGGCACCGATACCGACAAAAACAGGCCATTTTTTCTTTTTCTTCTGCTTCGGCACATTTTGCTGCCTGTACTGCATATTCTGCTGCCCATATTGCATATTCTGCATGTTAGGTTGTACATTCTGCTGTCCGTATTGCATATTCTGCATGTTTTGCTGCATATTCTGCTGCCCATACTGCATATTAGGTTGTACATTTGGCTGCCCATACTGCATATTCTGCATGTTTTGCTGCATACTCTGCTGTCTGTATTGTATATTTGGCTGCACATTTTGCTGTGCATACTGCATATTTTGCATGTTATTCTGCGCATTCTGCATGTTAGGTATGCCCTGAGTATCCGGCTGCACATTATGTATGTATTGTACGCCTGATTGCAGATTCTGCTGTCTGTATTGCATATTTGGCTGTATGTTCGGCTGCCCGTTTGGCTGATTTACGGCTGGGTGCCAGCCGCAAATCGGACATACATTATTTTCGTTTAATGCGTGTCCGCATTGTTCACAAAACATAAACGTTCTCCTTTCGTGTGAAAAACTATATATCTGAAAATACTATATCATATATTTAGGAAAATGTGTATGAAAACAAATTTCGCAAATTGAAAATATATGGTAAAATATATAATTATATTACAACGGAATATGATTATGTAGCCCCACATCATTGCCGCAGGCAATTTTATTATGTGGGGTTCCTGTTCTATACACAGAAAATACTATGGGAGGCAAAAAATGGATAAAACGGAAGTAAAGAAGCTTACGGAGCAGATATTGGAGCATGCAGCTAAAGTTGTGATTGGCCGGGAAGAAATTACAAAAAAACTGCTTGTGGCATTGTTTTCCGGGGGACATGTTCTGCTAGAGGATCGTCCGGGAACCGGAAAGACAACGCTTGCAAAAACACTTGCGGGCTTGATTCGCGCGGAAGGGCGGCGTGTACAATTCACACCGGATCTGATGCCGAGTGATATTACAGGACTGCATGTTTATAATCAGAAGGACGGAGAATTCCGCCTTGTGAAAGGTCCCGTGTTTACCAATATATTGCTTGCAGATGAGATTAACCGGGCGACACCGCGGACACAGTCGAGTCTGCTTGAAGCAATGGAAGAAAAACAGGTGACAATCGAAGGGGAAACTCTGATGCTTCCGGATCCGTTTTTTGTTATTGCAACCGAAAATCCGATTGAAACAACCGGAACCTATCCGCTTCCGGAAGCGCAGATTGATCGGTTTATGATGAAGCTCTCTATGGGAGATATGGATAAAGCGGAGGAACGGAATGTTATAGATGCCTTAATCGGCGAGCATCCGCTCGAGCATCTGTCTGCCTGCTGTACCGTAGAGGATATACGGAGTGTGCGTGAATTTGTCCGGACTGTGCATGTGCATTCATGTATTCGGGATTACATTGTAGATATAATCATGGAGACGCGGACGAACAGTAAGGTCACATACGGTGCCAGTACGCGGGCGACACTTGCGCTTCTTCGTGCTGCACAATGTCATGCGGCGATGGAGGGAAGAGATTATGTGATTCCGGATGATGTAAAACTGCTTGCAAAGGATGTTCTGGCACATCGTCTGTGCCCGAACGGAAGTATGACGGAAAAACAGAGCGGGACACTCATGCGTGAAATCGTTGGAGCGGTAGAAGTTCCTGTGGAGGATTGGGAAGATTGAATCTGATTGTTGCCATAGTAATTGCAATACTTGTTTATATCGTGCAGCAGCGCATTTATGCAGGATTATGGAACCGGAATCTTGATGTGGCGATAACATTTGAGGATGATTATGTGGAAGCAGGGGAAAGTAGTGCGCTTGTTGAGACGATTCGAAACGGCAAATTTCTGCCGCTTCCGGTTTTTCATGTCAAATTTTCAACAGACCGGTCATTTTGCTTTGAAGATCAGGAAAATGTCGCAGTGACGGATGGCTATTATCGAAATGACGTATTCTCGGTATTAGGGCATCAAAAGATTACGAGAAGACTTGCATTTCATACAACAAAAAGAGGGCTTTATGGTATTTCGGGACTGAATATGACGGCGCGTGATTTTTTTATGACCGGTAACTTTGCAAAGAGCATGCACAGCGATACGTGGTTATATGTTCTTCCGAAAAAAATCCATAGTCCGCAGCTTCTTACATGCAGCAACATTTTGCTTGGTGAGCTTTCCGCGAAACGGAATCTGACAGAGGACCCTTATGTGTTTACCGGAATCAGAGATTATGCATACGGGGATACGATGCACCGTATTAATTGGAAAGCAACAGCAAGAACCGGCGATTTAAAAGTGAATATGTACGGCTATACTGCAGAACAGAGGGTAAAGATTTTGCTGAATCTCGAGACAAATTCTATGATACGACCGGATTATTTGCAGGAGATGAGCATAGAGCTTGCAAGCTCGGTGGCAGACGCACTATTGAGACAGAAGATTGCGACAGCTATCTGTTCAAACGGAGAAGATATTTTAAGCGGTCATTGCGAAAAGCTTGAAGCCGGAGCGTCGATGGAACACAGATTGTCCGTTGATAAATATCTTGCCCGGATTCAGAAAAATAATGGACTGGAAACATTTTTTCGGATTTTGAATCAGGAGATTATGCATCCGGAGAAAAATATGACATATATTGTTATTTCACCATATTACAAGGAAGATTTGCTTTTAAAGCTGGATTATTTGGAAAAACAGGGAGCGGGTGTTTTCATGCTTGTTCCGTATTACGATATTCAGGACAAGGAAGGCTGGCGCGCTTATATGCATGGATTGGAGGTAAAATTAAATGAGATCTAGATTGCATTTCCTATCCTCTCTTTTTAATATGCTTTATGAAACGACATGCGCGAGTATAGTTTTTTTATTTTTAGAGGTCATACTGATTAAACAAAGTCCGCATCTTATGCTGATTCCGTACACAGCTTTCATGTTTGCCGTATCCTATCTGATTCGTAAAAAAGCACCAAACAGAGTGCTTCTTCTGCTCGTTCATGTACTGCTTGGTATTTCGGTCTTTTTCCTGCCTCTTTCGATGGAGACGAAGGGACTCTATTGTGTCATACCGGGGTATCTGTTTCTGGCGTCTGCAAATGCATATGCAAAACAGGATTATAAGCGTTCAACGGATGATATTCCGTGGCCGTCTTTTTTGCTTTGCGTGATTGTTTATCTGGTCGGCAGCTATCTGAAAGAATCACAGCTTGTAATTATTGCATATGCAGGTGCTTTATTGCTTTTATTTTTATATCTTGCACTTATTTATATTGATGGAATCGAGAGCTATCTGACATCGACGAAGCATGTATCAGGTATTCCGATTCGGCAGATACTTTCTACAAATACGATTGTCGTTGGAGCGATTGTAATCTGCCTGATTTTGAGTTTGATATTAGGGCAGGTGTTTGATTTTAAAAATATATTGCTGCTGATTGGAAAGGCTGTTTTGGCAGTTTTTACGGTCATTGGGAGACTGATTGGTTTATTTTTCCGGTTTGTGAGCCACTGGTTTTCCGGGGCGGAGGAAGAATCGACGGAGTATCAGGAGTTTGATGATGGGGATGTGTCGGAACAGATACGTTCAATGGGGGAAAGCTTAGAACCGGTTTTGTATATTGGACTTGCATGTGTCCTGTTGTTTGTATTGTATAAAGCTGTCTGCGCATTTGTGAAATGGTTGATGCAAAAAAGGAGATACGCCGGAGACATTGTGGAAACGGTTGAAAAAAAGAAAGAGAAAACAATCAAAAAAGAAAAATCAAAACGATTTCGCATACTTCTTACAACGCAGGAACGGGCAAGGCAATACTATAGACGCTGTATGCTGCGTTATCAATATGATATATCTTTAACGCAGGAAAAAACCGGACGGGAGCTGGCATTAGAATTAAAACAGTCGGAGCTTGCGGATGTGGATGCACTCACGGATTGCTATGAGCAAATCCGGTACGGCAAAAAAGAGGCGGATAAGGAAATGCTTCGGAGGATACGAAGCTTGTCTGAACAAGTATCGGAAACAACTTCGCATTTCGACAAGAACCATCGTAAAATACATTGAATATTCGGGTTCAATATGCTAAAATTAGATTATCTTTGAGGCATTGCTCGAAACTATAGGGAGGACGGAAGAATGAAAAAAATCGCATATATTGCATCGGAATGTGTACCGTTTATTAAGACTGGCGGTCTTGCGGATGTTGTGGGTACCTTGCCGAGAATTTTTGATAAAAAAGAATATGATGTCAGAGTTATCATACCGAATTATATGTGTCTGCCTGCAAAATTTAAAAATAAAATGCGTTACCTGACACATTTTCATATGGATATCGGATGGCAGCAGAAGTATGTCGGCGTTATGTATCTTGAGTATGAAGGAGTGCCGGTTTATTTCATT
>CAZLZH010000029.1:0-7249 GCA_964563955.1 uncultured Bacteroides sp.
ATAATATGAAGGATGCCATTGCACATGGCAACCGTTTGATTATGATGATGGATGGAAATATTATTTTGGATATCCGGGGCGAAGAAAAGCAGAAGCTGACCGTCTCCGATTTGCTGCACAAATTTGAGGAAGCAAGCGGCGAAGAGTTTGCAAATGACAAGGCAATTCTTGGTTAGCACTTCGATGTGATAGTATGAACGAGGATCAGATATTAATTGCACGCCTGCGGGACCTTGCAAGGCGCGCGTATCAGCAAAATATATACACATATTCCGATTTTTTAACACCAGCGCAGCTAACTGTTTTTTCAGAGATGCGAGCGGAGCTTTCCTTTGTGGATTCGGAATGCTTTGGTGGAAGGCCGGACTGTGAACGACGGATGATTGGGTTTGGCTCGGAGCGCATGTTTGGATATGCAGGTGTGTGGCCGATTTGCATTATTCGTGTGGAATCGCTTTTGGAAAAGTTTTCGGATGAGCTGTCACATCGGGATTTTCTCGGGGCTTTGATGAATCTCGGAATAAAACGGGAAGTGCTTGGGGATATTCTTGTAAAGGATGGAAAACGAGCATATTTGTTTTGTCAGGAGAGTATTGCGGAATATATTACGGAGCATCTGACGAAGATAAAACATACAAATGTGAAGGCGGTCTGCTTGCCGCAGGATACAGAGATCGAGGATTTAAAGCCTGAGCTTGTAGATATGCATGTGATTGTGGCGGCACCGCGTTTTGACGCGATTATTGCTGCGGCTGTCAAATGCTCGCGAAATGAAGTGCTTAAGCTCTTTCGTGCAAGACTTGTGACACGGAACGGATGCGTTGAGGAGCGCAACAGCCTGACGCTTAAGGCCGGAGATGTGTTTTCTGTGCGCGGGTATGGCAAATTTCGTTATTGCGGAGCAGGGGAACAGACAAGGAAGGGACGCATCAACGTCAATTTAAAGAAGTATATTTAGGGGTTTTCTAATTGTTTTTATCGTGTTAAAATGTTAAGTGGTCGTTTCTTTATAAAATACGAATCATGAGGCGAGAAGGTTATGATTAGTAAGTATATTACGGAAAATGGAAAATTTCGACAGATTGACGAATTTTTAGCGGGCTGCTGGGTCAATCTGACAGCTCCGACACAGGATGAGAGTCTTGAGATTGCGAGACGGTACAATGTCGATTTGCCGGATGTTCGCGCGGCACTCGATGATGAGGAGTCTTCCCGTGTCGATGTCAATGATGATTATGTGTTGATTCTTTTTGATATACCTTCCGTTGAGATTCGTCATAATCAGGAGGCATATACGACGATTCCGCTTGGCGTAATTTGGACAGATGAGGCGATTATCACGGTTTGTTCAGCCGAGACGCCTGTGCTGAAGCATTTTATCGTCAACAATATTCGGGATTTTACAACGAAGAAACAGGTTCGTTTCACATATCAGATTCTGCATCGCACAAGTATGCTGTATCAGTCGTATCTTCGGATTATTGACCGCCACAGACTTGAGATGGAGGAACGTATCGGAAAGGAAACTGTAGATTCCGATATTATCAACCTGCATGAGATGGAGTCCAACCTTGTTTACTTTGATACCTCCTTGCGTGCAAACCGCATGATCGTGGACCGACTGACCAGATACAGTGGGATTCGGAAATTTCCGGAGGATCAGGAACTGCTCGATGATGTGGTTGTCGAGAATTTGCAGGCGATTGAGATGACACAGATTTACCGGGATATTTTAAAGGGTACGCGGGAACTGATGTCTACGGTTATTGACAACCGTTTGAATAACATCATGAAGCTCCTTGCCGCAATTACGATTGTCATGTCTATACCGACTATTATATCCGGGTTATATGGAATGAATGTAAATGCAAAAGGTATGCCGTTTTCGGGTTCACCTTGGGGCTTTACAATTATATGCGGCATCACACTTGTCATATGCGGTGTGGTTGCGTTGCTTCTGCGAAAACGAAAGATGCTTTGATATTAAACATTGCATATTATACGAGGGAAGAAAAGGAATGAGTTGGGTTGAAGCAATTACGATTTAAATATGTCGTGATAACGAGTCCGTTATTTATGCTGTTGCATATTCCGATTGCAAATTATCTTGTAAAGCATAAGGAACGGTATTCGGAACAAAGGCGATATGACTATGCGTTGAAGATAGAAAATCATTTGAGAAGACGCTCCCGCACGAAAACAGAGGTGTCCGGGGTTGAAAATCTGCCGAAAAATGGCGGATATATTATGTATTCAAACCATCAGGGAAAATATGATGCGCTTGGTATTATGCTTTCGCATAAAAAACCATGTGCCATGCTGTGGGAAGAAAAATCTGCGGATCGTCTTGTTGCGCGGCAGGTATGCGGACTTGTAGACGGAACAACGATTGCGTTTGACAATCCGAAGCAGCAGATTGAAGCGCTTAATACGATAGCGAATCGCGTCAGGGAAGGTAAGCCGTATCTGATATTTCCGGAGGGAAAATATACGGACAATCGCAATGAATTACAGGAGTTTAAGTCCGGATGCTTTGCGGCGTCATTAAAGTCGAAAGCACCGATTGTACCGGTCGTGATTTACGATTCCTGGAGAGCGATGGATACAAATACATTTGAGAAGGTCGTTACACAGGTGCACTTTCTTCCGCAGATTCCATATGAGGAATATGGCGGAATGCGTAAGAAGGAATTGTGCGAATTTGTGAAGGCAAGGATACAGGAAAAACTCGATATATTAAAACGGGATGATCCAAGGAGATGAAGGGCATGAAGACAGGCATTGTATTAGAAGGAGGAGCATTTCGCGGTTTGTTTACAGCGGGAGTGCTTGACTGTTTCTTGGAAAAACAAATAAAATTTGATTATTTGGTTGGTGTGTCTGCCGGTGCGGGAAATGAACTGAATTTTATTTCCGGGCAAAAGGGAAGAACGAAGTGGACGATTACTGCGGATGGTGAAAATGCATATTATGGAGTAAAGCAGATGCGTAAGAGCAGAAAAATGCTGGATCTGGACCGCATGGTCATGGAGTTCTCGAGGAATCAGTATCCGTTTGATTTTGAAAAGTATGTGCAGGCGCAGGTAGAGGCGGAAATCGTTGTTACGAATTGTGAGACCGGGAAAGCGGAATATATTCCGAAACAGGATGACGAGGAGCTGATGTTGACAGCGGCAAAAGCCTCCTGTTCCGTTCCGATATTATGTGATCCGGTAGAGATAAACGGATATCATTATATGGATGGAAGTCTGGCAGATTCCATTCCGGTAAAACGCGCGGTCGATGTGGGCTGTGACAGAGTCGTTGCCGTTTTGACGAGAAAGCCGGACGAAACACCGACGAATTATGCAAAGATGAGTGTGATTATGCGTACATACAAAAAGAAGTATCCGGCATTTTATGATACACTTATGCGAAGAACGGAGATGTACAAAGAGCAGCTTGCGTTGATTGACCGATTAGAAAAGGATGGGACACTTATGATTATTCGTCCGAGTGTGGACAGTATCAGTAAATTTGAGCAGGATAAATCAAAGCAGGAAGAGTTTTATCAACATGGCTTTCAGGTTGCAGAGCAATCGCTGTCAACGATAAAACAATTTATTGGCTTGTTGTAAACCAAAGCAGCATATAAGCATAGATTGGGCTGCATGGTGCGAGAACTGTCAAAGGCAAATCTGAAAACGCTTTCGTGCTTTGATAAGCTGTGCGATTTTCAATCCCCGTGATATATACGGGGATATTTTTTTTATCCGCAAGCCGGACAAAATCCGAAAAGGCGCTACCGGCGGTGCAAAGTGTTCCGGAATGATAGGTTTCGATTAAAACCGCTTTTATATGACTTTGCAGAGTTGGATATGCTTGTCCCGGCATTGCTTTGATAAAAAGGACAGGACATGGATCTTTGAAATATAATGTGGAAGCATTGCATAATGCAGGTGTGTTTTCGCCGCAAATGGCTGTCCGGACTTCTTTTAAACAGGATAAGGCGGGGGAAAGACTATATAGACTGTCATCATATGCGGCATGCGGAAGTAAGCATGCTGCGTTGTGTATGTGCGGATGCCCGCCGGAGTTGCAGTAGGATACATATACACCGCTCGATTTCTGTCCGGCAGTCGTGCGGATAAATCGGACAGCCTCTTCGAAGTTTATAAGACCATTGGCTTTTGTGTCATCTAAAATGTAATTGCTTGAGACAAGCAAAATCGGGATGTCTGCATCCGCAAAAAACAGGGAGAGTGCTGCGGCAGTGTATTGTAAGGTGTCAGTGCCGTGGGTTACGATAATACCGTCGTAATTTTGGTGTATTGCGTCGCTTAGACAGGTAATCAGGCGATTTAAGTCCTGACCGGTCAGATTCTCGCTCAGGAGAGTATAAGGCTCCCTTGTGTCAAAATGAGGCAGCTCAAGGGCACGTCCGGCTTTCGCCTGTGCCTGTTCATACATGGATAAAAGGCGGAAGGGCGCATGGCTGTCTGTGTTTATATAATTTCCCTGTACGGAAGAGCCGATTGTGCCTCCGGTAAATATGACGAGTATGTTCATGATAGACTCCTTTGCAGTCTCCTTATGCAATATGACTTGTTTGCTTTTATTATAACCGTAAATTCGGAAAAGAAAACCGATAATTGACAAATTGGATATAATTTATGATAGGATTAGGATAGTAATAGAGAAAGAAATGTGATAGAATAAAATATGTCGCGTAGTTATAAAATATGTTGTTCAACATATTTTTATTTACATTTTGGGGGAAAATGATGGAGAATACTGAAGAAATACGAGATCTTTTGAATCAGGCGGTTTTAGCCGTAAACGATGAATGGCTGTTGATTGCAGAGATTGATTTAAGAACAGAAGGCTATTTGGTTTTACATGACAAAATGCAGAATTTTGGAGTAAAACTGGAAGGACGGGGAGATTATAACAGCCTGAATCTTCAATTAGCAGAAAGAATTGCAGAAGAATATCAGGCAGAGTGGATGGATTTCAGCCGGCTGGATCATCTGAGGGAGGCTTTACGTGAGTGTTCGCGCATAGAATGTGATTATGTTGCAGATGCCGGGGAAAATGTATGGCGGCGGGACCTGTTTCAGGTTCTGGAGCGTGAGGATGGAAACCCTGTCCGCATTGCATGGTTTCATATCGATATAGACCGAAAGAAATCCGAAGAATTAAAACAACAGCAGTTGCTCGAAGGAGCGCATATGCTCAGTGAGCAGGCTTACGCAATCAAGGATATGTACTTGGAGCGCATCAGTAAAGAACTGCAGACACCGATGAATGTGATTGTAGGAAATGCAGCGGTCGCAAGAGCATTTTCTACAAATACCGAACGGGTTGAGGAGTGTTTGGACCAGATATCCGTATCGGCAAAGGCGATGTTCCGGAAGATCCGGCAGGTTGTGAAAATGGATGCAATCGCGGAAGGAAACATGGTTTTGCACATACAGGATATTTCACTTTCAGAATTGTGGAAGACGACACTGGATATGCTTTTGCCTGCATTACAGCTCCATCATCATGAGCTGCAGATTAAGGATGTATGCGTGGAACATGATTATGTGCGGGGTGATGCATGGATGCTGCGCCGGATTATCATAAATCTTCTGCAAAATGCGATTAACTATACACCGTCAGGCGGGAAGCTTGCTGTCAGCGTAACGGAGACACAAGCAGATGACAGCCATGGAATGTATGAATTTTGTTTGGAGGACAACGGGGTCGGAATGTCTGAAGCATTTTGTGAAAGCATGTTTGAGCCGTTTGCAAGAGAGTACTCCAAACGAATCGGACATGTGCAGGGGCTTGGCCTTGGACTTGTGATTACACGCAATCTTGTCCGTCTTATGAATGGAGAAATTCATGTGAGCTCTGCTATTGGAAAAGGTACCGGAGTTACAGTCCGCATCCCGTTTGAGTATGGAGCGGAGACTGAACAGGAGGAGTCGCCGGCAGAACAGGAAATACAGGAAGACATACCGGATTATTCCGGGAAACACGTGCTTTTGGTGGATAGTGATGCTTCGGCAACCGTCATGGAAAAACAGATTCTTACCTCAGTTGGAATGCAGGTCGAGTATGCAATCAACGGAGAGGATGCTGTGCGCATGTTTTCGGGTTCTGCGGAAGGTTACTATGATTTGGTAGTCATGGATATGGGATTGCCGGGAATCGATGGGTATGCGGCAATCATGGGAATCCGTGAGCTAAACCGTGCGGATGCAAAAAATATTCCTGTCATAGTGATGACAGGTTACGCATATATGGATAAGCTGAATCTCAGTGAAAAAGACATTAAATGTCATATTAAAAAGCCTGTTTCGACACAGAAATTATTAAAGGCTTTGCGGACGGCATTGTGAAATAATATGGAAAAGCTTGCATAATTCGCCGTATTTTCCACATAATAACTCCATAACAAAAATATAGTAACCTACTGTATTTGAAAAAGTGATTATGGAGGAAAAGATTGTGAAAGCAACAGGAATAGTCAGAAGAATCGATGAGCTTGGTCGAATTGTTGTACCAAAGGAGATACGGCGTGTACTTCGCATTCGCGAGGGTGATCCGCTGGAGATTTTTACAGATAAAGATGGAGAAATCGTGTTAAAAAAATATTCGCCGATCGGGGAGCTTTCGGCATTTGCACAGGAGTATGTCGATGCGATTGCTGCAAGTCTCGGATGTGGAGTCTGTGTCTGCGACCGGGATCAGATTATCGCGGTTGCCGGCATTCCGAAGAAAGAGCTGCTCGGAAAACCGCTTCACAGAGAATTGGAGGATGCAATCAGTGACAGGGAAGCGATTCTTGCAAGACGGGGAGAAAAGAAATTTATAAAAATACTTGGACATGGCGATATCGAATATGAGGGGCAGATCGTGCAGACAATCATTTGTGAGGGTGATGCAATCGGTGCGGTTATATTGCTCAGCAGAGAAGGCGGAAAGCAAATCGGTGAGTCTGAACAGAAGGCGGCGGCAATCGCTGCTAATTTCCTCGGAAGACAGATGGAGGGATAGCGAAAGGCTGTAGTTATTTTTGCATAAAATCTTGCAAAAACATCAAAAGATTACTTCTAATAGGAAAAATTAGGTAAATGCTTAGATAAAATTGGCTTTTTTCCTTGACAAATAGGGGATAACCATGTATAAATATGCGTAGGGCATTTTTGAAAATGTCACGTTTTTTATAAGACCGCGGGGGATGTGGTCACGAAATATCGGTTTATAAATAGGAGGAAAT
>CAZLZH010000029.1:7259-26189 GCA_964563955.1 uncultured Bacteroides sp.
ACAGAAGCTGAGAAGGCACTTAAGGCTTTCACAGAGACAGTTGCAGAAGAATTGAAGAGCGGTGAGAAGATCCAGTTGGTTGGCTTCGGTACATTCGAAGTAGCTGAGAGACCTGCTCGTGAAGGACGTAACCCAAGAACAGGTGAGACAATGAAGATTGCTGCATCTAAGACACCTAAGTTCAAGGCTGGTAAGGCATTAAAGGATTCTTTAAACTAATCTGAATAACATAAAAGAAGATGTAAGGCTGTCGTATTTATGCGGCAGCTTTTCTTTTCATTATAGAAGGGAGGGTTCGATATGCGTTTGGATAAATATTTAAAGGTGTCTCGATTGATAAAGCGAAGAACGGTAGCAAACGATGCCTGCGATGCCGGAAGAGTACAGGTAAACGGCAAGGTCGTAAAGGCATCCTATGACGTAAAGGTCGGAGATGTGATTGAAATTTCTTTTGGAAATAAGTCTGTGAAGGCAGAGGTTCTCATGATTGCGGACACGACGAAAAAGGAAGATGCTAAGGAGATGTTCCGATACTTGTAGCTGTGTAATATTTACAGATGCGGATTCATATAATAAGCTATAGTGATTTTTGCAGGAGACGGCATGGAACAGGATAGTGCAAAGAACCACAGCATCAGCATCAACGGAAGAAAATATATGAATCTGACCGGTGTGGAAAAGGTGATATCCATGGAGCCGGAGCTTGTCGAGCTTGAAACAGCTATGGAAGGTCTTGCAATTAAAGGTCAGGAGATGCATGCGGAGAAACTGGATATGGAGAGAGGCGAGCTCCATTTGACCGGTAAGATACAGGGATTACTTTATTCGGATAAAAAGGGAAAGAAAAAAGCTTCTGTGATTGCAAAGCGGCTGTTCCGATAAATGACAGAATTATTATTCAGACAGGGAGCTATGTTTGTGATGAGTCTCGCCCTCGGAATCGCGATTACCCTGTCATATGATATCCTGCGCATATTCAGGCGCATGATTTCTCACAAATCTATCCTGATAGCCATGGAGGACGTATTCTTTTGGTTGATTTGGACCTACGGTACACTGGATTTGATACATAAATATGGTGACGGCGTGCTGCATTGGTACATGGCACTCGGGATGATTCTAGGTATTCTGATTTTCCACTATACTATAAGTTGTGCTTTAATGAAATCTACAAACTACATGTTGTACCGTGTAAAAAAATGGGCGAAAAATCGTAAGAAAATGTTGAAAAATAGCGATATAGAAGGTAAAATGTAGATATGTTTACAATAATAGTAGGTATGGAAAATGGGAACAAATAAGGGGAAAAGATCAATTCGATATCGGCAGTCAGCAACGGTAACAATGCTGGTCGTAGTTGCAGTTGTAATCATCTGCGTTTTTTCTGTTGCGCGGGCAACAAATCTGCATACCAAGAGCAAGCAGCTTGCAGAGACAGAAAAGGTGATGGAGATGAAGGTTGCTCAGGCAAAACAGGAACAGGAAGACCTCTGCGCGCAGGAGCAGTATATGCAGACCTATCAATACATAGAGGATGTTGCAAAAGACAAGCTGGGACTTGTCTATCCGGATGAGATTGTGATTCGCCCGTCTGAATAAGTGATAAAAATTAAACAGGTTGAAAAAATGTAACGACTTCCAAAAGTCTGATTCGAAATCAGATAATCGGAGGTCGTTTTTGTTTGCGCAGAAAAATGTCTATATTTTTTTGAAATATCTTCCACTGTTTGACATGTAATTTCTGATTGATTGTATAAACTGGTATGGCAAAAATCAGAGGGGATTGTGGAACATGAAAGAAAACAAAATTTTTTCTTACATTGCAGATTTTCTTGCGGCGTACTGTATTGTTAATTGCAGGGTCGCCGGACTTTCACCATTTGGTACGGCGCTGCTTGGTGCCGGAGGGATAAGCGGCAGAAATATATGGGCGATAACGGCAGGGCTGCTGAGCGGAATGTTTACCGGTCAGATAGCTGCTGTGGATGTACAGCTTCGTTATGGTGTGCTTTGGGTACTGATCTGTATTGCGATGAAAGTCCGCAAATTGCAGCTTTTAAATCCACGGCGTTTTATGCTCTCCGTGCTTACAGGAGGAATTACAATCGTTGGAAATGTCGTTTTTTCGTTTCTTTTACCGGATAGTATTCTGCTTTCCTATGGAATTTTGGAGGGTATTCTCGTTTTTTCGTTGACACTTGCATACAGCTTTTCTGTTTCCGTTTTGCAGGAGGATGCATATGGGTTTCTGGATGACACGCAGGCATTGCTTGCAGTTTTGATTTTGGCAACTTCGGTGCTGGCAGGTATTCCGATTCAGATGTTTGGTGTGATTGAGGTGGCACAGAGCGTCTGCTTGTTTACGATTTTTTTTGTATGGTATAAATTCGGCTTTGGTGCAGGCGTGTCATGGGCGGCGATAGCAGGAGCAGTATATGCTGTGCGGACGGATAATATCGGGATTCTTCCGGCATGGGTATTTGTGACGATGGTAAGTGCGAGCCTTGCAGCCTTTTTTCATGTTGGGAGATACGGAAGCCTGATTATGTATGCGATTGCATATATCCTGTTCGGTTATTTCGGATTTGACAGTCTGCTGTCGGAGGAGGGAATAAAAGCGGGTGTGACAGCCGTATTTTTGCTGCTGCTCATTCCTTCTCGTATGCTATATCAGGTATCGGGGAAACGGACAAAACAGGAGGAAAGCGGTGCCGAATGGGGAGGACTTGTCGTTTCTCGTATGCAGGAGCTTGCCTCGGCGTTTAAGCGCATTGATTATACATTTGCAGTTGCCGGAAATGCAGGTATCGGATTCGGACAAGTCGGAGCGATGCTGGATGATTTTACAAAACAACTGGATGACCGGGTACCGATGCGGAGGACAACGGAGACAGCTATTCTTGAGGAGCTTGGGAAGCTTGGAATACAGGTAAAATCGTTGGCGTTGTTAAAGTCTAAAAACGGAATTTATCAGGTGTACATGAATGCGAGAGTGAGCCGTGGCAGACTTGTAGGTGCAGAACGGGTTCGAAGGATTGTGAGCCGTGAGACCGGTATCGTATTTGAACTGGGGGCAGACAGCAGACAGCTTGTCGGAAGAAATTATGACATTATCATATTGGAACAAAAACCAGCCTTTCATCTTCAGACTGCGGCGAAGAGATTGTCCGGACAGGGAGATGTCATATCGGGAGATAATTTTTACATTGGTATGGCACAGCACGGGCGGGCACTTGTGATGATTGCGGACGGAATGGGAAGCGGAAGGCAGGCAGCCTCAGACAGTGAGGAGCTTTTAGAAGCATTGCAGGAATTGCTTGCAAGCGGATTCGATGAGGAGATGTCCCTGCGTCTTGTCAATGCATATCTGGCGGAAAAAAACAGGGGCGAGCATTTTGCTACATTGGATATGCTGCTGCTTGATTTGCATACCGGATATGGACACATGATAAAATATGGAGCAGCGACGACCTATATTCGTCGTGGCAACTGGATGGAATGTCTCAAGTCGACATCTCTGCCGGTAGGTGTCATAGAGGATGCAAGCTGCGAGTGCAGCCGAAAAAAATATTATGCCGGTGATTTGATCGTTATGGTAAGTGATGGTGTACTTGACAGTATTTTATTTGAAAATAAGGATGATTACATGAACAGCCTGCTGTCCGGACTTGAGAGCGATGAACCGGAGGACGTGGTGGAAATGGTTGTTTCGGAGGTTCGCAAGGTGAGCGGTAACAGGCTGCGGGATGATGCAACCGTTGTGGCATGTAAAGTCGTGAAAAGTTTGTGAAACGGTGTACTTCAAAAAAAAGATATGCTATTATATGTAATAATTATCTGTAAAGGCTGCGGAAGTAAATGTAGGACAGGAAATGAATCGATTTGAACAAAAGGTATATAACTTTATACAGAGTGAGCAGTTGATTGAAGGGGATGACCGTATTGTGCTTGGCGTGTCAGGCGGTGCAGATTCTGTTTGCCTGCTTTGTGTACTTATAGAACTGGCTGGTGCCTGTAAGCTGGCACCGGGCGGTCTTTTTGTTGTTCATGTACATCATATGCTAAGAGGCGAGGAGGCAGACCGTGACGCCGCCTTTACAAAGGCATTATGCGAGCAGTTCGGCGTAGGATATCGGGAATATAAGAAGGATATCCGGGCATATGCAAAAGAGAATGGAATGTCTTTGGAGGAAGCAGGAAGAACCTATCGCTATCAGTGCTTTGCAGAGGCAGCAAAGGAATTACGGTTTTCAAAAATTGCGGTTGCACACAATCAGGATGATATGGCGGAAACCGTATTGTTTCATATTATGCGTGGAAGCGGTCTGAAAGGGCTTGCTGGAATTTCCGCAAAGCGCGACAATATCATTCGCCCGCTGCTGGCTGTATCGCGCAGGGAAATTGAGGCGTATCTTGCAGAAAGGCAACAGCGCTATTGTCAGGATTCTACGAACGATTCACTTGCGTATACACGCAATAAGATTCGCCATGTCATCCTGCCATGTATGCGTGAAATTAATGAACAGGCAGTTGACCATATTTGTCAGGTGGCAAAGGATGCGGAGGGAAGCTATCAATATATTCATGAACAGGCAGCTTCTCAGTGCGAGGCATACGAGGAGGATGCATTTGGCAGGCGTATCACGCTTTCCGTGGCGGAGCTTTATAAGTCGGGACCGATTTTGCAGGAGCATATTGTGTGGGAAGCAATCTGCCAGATCGCACAGAAAAATCAGGATATTGCAAGAAAACATGTGCAGGCGGTTGTAAGCTTACTGTATCAGGATACGGGAAGTTTGGTTCAGCTTCCGTATGGGATTGTTGCCAGACGGAATTATGGAGAGCTTATTTTATCGAACAAGACCGAAACAGCGAAGGATTATTGTATCAGGATTGATGGAAGCGGTGTATATGAAATTTTAGATATGGGTAAGCTTTCAGTGACGGTTATGCCATATACGGATGTTTGTGCTATTCCGAAAAAGGACTATACGAAATTGTTTGATTATGATAAAATAAAAGGTAATTTGTGCATACGGACTCCGGAAAACGATGATTATATTGTAATCGACACAGCCGGAAATACAAAGAAGCTGTCCCGTGTGTTTATTGATGCAAAAACGGATCGCATGCAGAGGGCGGATTGGCCGGTGCTTGCTTGCGGAAGAGAAATAATATGGGTGCTCGGACTGCGGTTTAGTCCGGCGTATTATGTAGGACCAGAGACGAAAACAGTTATGTATATAAACTATGAGAAAAAAGGAGAGTGGCATGGAACAGAAGATAGAAGTGTTGATTAGCGAAGAACAGGTAGAATCACGGATTGCGGAAATGGCTGAGCAGATTAGTCAGGAATATGCAGGAAAGACGGTTCATCTGATAGGCGTCTTAAAGGGCAGTGTGTTTATGATGTGTGAGCTTGCAAAGAAGATGACAATTCCTGTTACGATGGATTTTATGTCTGTTTCGAGCTATGGTAATGGAACAAAATCATCGGGAGTTGTGAAGCTCATTAAGGATTTGGATGAGAGTATCGAAGGTCGGGACGTTATACTCGTGGAGGATATCATGGATTCCGGTCGTACCCTGTCCTACCTTGTAAATATATTATGGGAACGCAAGCCGGCAAGCTTTAAGGTTGTCACGCTTCTTGATAAGCCGGAGCGTCGTGTCGTTGACATTAATCCGGATATTACAGGTTTTGTTGTGCCGGATCGTTTTGTTGTAGGCTTTGGCCTTGATTGCGCGCAGAAATACAGAAATCTATCATATATTGGTGTGATATCAGAATAATACATAAGAAATCCATAGAACGTTCCGATGGATAAGGAAAGGAGCATAGTGATATGAAGGGAATGAAAAAAGGGTTTGGAATTTATCTGATTGTATTTTTTGCCATGTTCTGTATTTTGATCTGGTTTCAGAACAGAGGATCAAAAACGGACTCCGGCTATACAATCGCAGATTTTCAGGCAGAAATATCGCAGGATCTGATTGGATCGGTTGATATATATCAGAATAAGGAAATTCCGACCGGTACAGTATATATTACGTATCGTGCCACAAACGAGGAAAAGCAGTTTTATGTATCGGATGTCAATAAGGTACAGGAAATTGTAATGGAGGAAGGACACGGAAATGTCATCATGCAGCTTTATGATGTCACGCGTCAAAGCTCTTTTTGGATATGGCTGCCGATTATAATCGGTGTCATTTTGCTGATTGTGGTAATTGTTCTTTTTGCAGGCAATGTGGCAGGCGGAGGTGCAGGCGGCAGTGCGGGCGGCGGAAAGATGATGAATTTCGGAAAGAGCCGCGCCCATTTGACAACAGAAGATGAGAACAAATTTACATTTAAGGATGTAGCAGGCCTGGAGGAAGAAAAAGAGGATATGGCGGAGATCGTTGATTTCCTGCGCAATCCAAAGAAATATAATGATCTCGGAGCCCGTATTCCGAAGGGTGTATTGCTTGAGGGCCCTCCGGGAACTGGTAAAACTCTGCTTGCAAAGGCGGTTGCCGGTGAGGCAGGGGTACCGTTTTTCTCGATATCCGGTTCGGATTTCGTGGAGATGTTTGTCGGTGTCGGTGCCAGCCGTGTGCGTGATTTGTTTGAGGATGCAAAGAAAAATGCACCAAGTATTGTGTTTATCGATGAGATTGATGCCGTGGCACGAAAGCGTGGTTCCGGTCTTGGCGGTGGGCATGATGAACGTGAACAGACATTGAATCAGATGCTTGTTGAGATGGATGGTTTTGGCACAAACGAGGGTATCATCGTGCTTGCAGCCACAAACCGTGTGGATATATTGGATCCGGCGATTTTGCGTCCGGGACGATTTGACCGGAAGGTTATGGTCGGCAGACCGGATGTCAAGGGCCGAGAAGAAATTTTGAAGGTTCATGTGAGAAATAAGCCGTTGTCTGAGGATGTAGACTTGCATGAAATAGCGAAAACAACCGCCGGCTTTGCGGGTGCTGATCTGGAAAACCTTATGAATGAGGCAGCCATTGGCGCAGCCAAGCAGAATCGTCCTTATATCAAAAAGGAAGACGTGGATAAGAGCTTTGTCAAGATTGGTATCGGCGGTGAGAAAAAGAGCCGTCTTGTTCCGGAGAAGGAGAGAAAGATTACGGCATACCATGAGAGCGGTCATGCGATTTTGTTCCATCTGCTCTCGGAGGTTGGCCCGGTACATCTTGTATCTATCATTCCAAACGGCAGGGGCGCCGGTGGATATACGATGCCGCTTCCGGAGAATGACAATGTATTTATGACAAAGAAAAAGATGTTGCAGGAGATTATGGTAAGCTTTGGCGGGCGTATTGCCGAGGAGCTTATATTCAATGATATTACGACGGGTGCTTCCGCCGATATTAAGCAGGCTACCCAGACCGCACAGGCGATGGTTGTAAAATATGGTATGTCGGAAAAGGTCGGACTGATTAACTATGAGGTGAACAGCGAGGAGGAGGTATTCCTCGGAAGAGACCTCGGTCATGCCAGAAATTATAGCGAGAAGATTGCGGCTATGATTGATAAGGAAGTACGGCGGATTATGGACGAATGCTATCAGGAGGCAAAGCGTATTATCGAAGAAAATATGTATGTTCTTCATAAGTGTGCGGCGCTTCTGTTAGAAAAGGAACGTATCGAACGCAAGGAATTTGAGTCGTTGTTTGAGGAGCCGTCTCCGGAGCCGACACTTGTATAAAGTGTATTTTGTGAAACGTGTTTATATGAGACGTGTCGAATTGTGCAGACTGTACAAAAATAAGTCAAAATATGATTTTTTTCTCGCTTGTTTGAGTTAATTTGCATAAAAAAATTTTAAAAAAAATAAATGTTTGGGCAGACTTTTGAATGATTCTATGTATAATAATACTTGTAACCCCCCAATACATTATATAGTTTTTTGCTACACCCCAAAGTAACAAAATACCTTCTCCGAAAAGGGCAGATGTAAATCATCTGTCCTTTTCCCTTTCATTTCCTTTCAAATTTCCTTTTAATTTCATTTTGTTATTGTGTAAAGTTCTCCTGTGTATTAAAATAAAAAAGATAGAATATAGAAGAACAAATAATATATGCGTTCTGTACATAGTAGGGGAGGATGCTCGCAGTGACGGAGAATCAGACACAGGCATTCAAGGTTTTTCAATATGTTTACAACACAAAGACGGCACTTAATTTCGGTGCATTGTTTGCGGACGGTACGGATAGCTACAGACAGCCGGCGGAACTTACAGTTGGTGATTCTGTTACTCTGCGGTTTCGGACAGCCATGAACAACGTAGACTCTGTGTACTTAGTCTGCAACGGAGAGTGGCATTGTATGAAGGTAGTCGAACGGGATGACTTGTTTGATTATTATGCGTACACGATATCGGAGGTGACGGCGGATATCGACTATTATTATGTGGTATTTGCGGGCAATGTTACCTGCTATTACAACAAGCTCGGAACACAGAAGGATCTGAATCCGGATTATAATTTTCAGATTGTTCCCGGATTTTCAGTACCAAAGTGGGCGAGAGGCGCTGTCTTTTATCAGATATTTGTGGATCGTTTTTGTAATGGAGATAAAACAAACGATGTGTTAGATAACGAATATTGTTATATTGATGAGGGAACGAGACGTATCGAGGACTGGTTTAAATATCCGGACAACATGGATGTGAGAAGCTTTTATGGCGGCGATCTGCAGGGCGTGATGGATAAGCTTGATTATTTGCAGGGACTTGGTGTGGATGTCATCTATTTGAATCCGATTTTTGTCTCACCATCGAACCACAAATACGATATTCAGGATTACGATTATGTGGACCCGCATTTTGGTGTTATAGTCAAGGATGAAGGGGAATGTCTTCCGGAAGGCTCGAAGACAAACAAAGAGTCTTCACGGTATATCTGCCGTGTGACAAGTAAGGAAAACTTAGAGGCGAGCAACGCACTGTTTGTAAAGCTGGTCGAGGAGATTCACCGACGTGGAATGCGGGTAATCTTAGACGGCGTATTTAATCATTGCGGCTCCTTTAACAAATGGCTTGACCGTGAGTGTATCTATGAAAATCAGGAGGGGTATGAAAAGGGCGCTTATGTAGATTATCAAAGTCCGTATAGAAGCTTCTTTAAATTTCAGGACCCATGGAAGTGGCCGTACAATGCGACCTACAACGGCTGGTGGGGACACGATACGTTGCCGAAGTTAAATTATGAAGAATCAGAAAAATTGTACGAATACATTATGCGGATAGGAGAAAAGTGGGTTTCTCCTCCATACAATGTGGATGGCTGGCGTTTGGATGTCGCAGCGGATCTTGGTTATACAGAGGAATTTAATCATCGGTTCTGGCGTGATTTCAGGGCAAGAGTCAAGAAGGCAAACCCGAATGCTCTGATTTTGGCAGAGCATTATGGAGACCCGAAAGCATGGCTGTTGGGAGACCAGTGGGATACGGTTATGAACTACGATGCATTTATGGAGCCTATCACATGGTTCTTGACCGGTGTGGAAAAACACAGTGATGAATTCCGCGGAGATTTACTTGGTAATCCGGATGCGTTTACAGGAGCTCTCCGACACCATATGTCACGGTTTAATCAGAATTCGTTAGAGGTTGCGATGAATGAATTGTCCAATCATGATCATTCCCGTTTCCTCACACGTACTAATCGCCGTGTCGGCCGTATTCATACGATGGGACCGGAGGCAGCCGGTGAGAATATAAACAAGGGTGTTTTTCGGGAAGCGGTTGTATTTCAGATGACATGGCCCGGAGCACCAACGATTTATTACGGAGATGAAGCCGGACTGTGCGGATGGACAGACCCGGATAACCGCAGAACGTATCCTTGGGGTAAAGAAGACCAGGAACTGATTCAGTTCCACCGGGATATTATACGAATACATAAAAGCAGTCAGGCATTGATGAAGGGGTCTGTTATGTTTTTGTGTGGTGAATACAAGGTTGTAAGCTTCGGCCGTTTTTTGCCGGGGGAGGCAGTCGTTGTTATCTTGAACAATGATTATGAGGAGCGCGAATTGAATCTGCATGTGCGCAGGCTCGGCGTGCAGGATGGCGCAGCACTGAAAAATTGTATCACTACGACAGAGAGCGGGTATGACATAGAAGAAAGAGAATATCGGGTTCAGAATAATATGTTAAAAATAAAGGTGAAGCCGATTTCAGCGGTTGTGTTACGTTATCGGGAACAACAATAAATAAAGGGATTACGGAAACATCCATTCTGTTCGCAGAATGGATGTTTTTTATGTGCAAAAATATATAAAATATCCAATCAATCTGTAAAAAGTATACCTATAGGTAATGAATTTACGGAACTATAGCCTGTTTTCAGATTTTGAAAAACATGTACAATAAATACAGATGTAAAAAATCAAGAATCAGGAGGAGTTGTCATGTTGCACGAGGGACAATTACAGGCTATGATGGAAGCTGCTTTTCAGGAAGAGCCGGGCAGCAGCTTAAGTATAACGATTTTTATCGCATGGATTTGTATCTGTTTAGTAATTTTGATTCTTGTCTTATCATGCATTCTTGCAGTCATGATAAAGTATACAAAACGGAAACAAATAAAAGAAATTGAGAAAAGAAATGAAAATAATATACATAATGGCATTCATAAATCGGTAAATGAGAATTCAAAAAATAAGTTCGATGATGAAAAAATATAGTTCAATCCGACAAAATAAAAAAATGCATGTCCAGATGTATCATAAATCTTGATCGATTGTTTTCATATGAAAAGGTTTTTGGAAGTATGCATGATTATTTATTTTATAAACAGGTAGGAAAAAGGATACAGCTTGAACGGGAAAAAATACAGATGTCAAGAGAAAAATTGTCGGAACAAGCTGGCATATCCGAGAAATTTTTGTACGAGATTGAAAATGGAAGAAAAGGATTTGCGTGTGAGACGTTTTATAAAATCTGTGATGTTTTACATGTAGATCCGACCTATATGCTGGAAGGGAAGAATTGCCCGACGGATAAAACGAAAATTGAATACTTAATCCGTGATTTTGATAAGAAGGACATGTATTATCTGATAAAAATGATTGAGGAACTCTGCGAACTTCGAAAACATGTGAATAAAAAATAGTAAACAGCTACTTGAAATGTACGAAACGTATATTACAGGTGGCTGTTTTGCTTATGAAAAAGTAAGTATAATTTGGAAATAAGAGGAAATACTTGATTCGGGGGAAATTTATGACGACGAAATCTGAAAAAATGGGAATTGCAAATCGATTAAAGGAAGTTCGCGAGAATTGCGGATATACTCAGGAGGCGTTTGCTGCCAAATTAGAGATATCCTATTCCGGCTATAAAAAGATTGAGAGCGGCGAAAACGGTCTTTCTCTTGATATTTTGTTGATGTTGTTTAAACAAGGATTTCCTGTTGAGTATATAGTGTTCGGAAACCAGGACGATGTGCAGGCAGTGTGGAGTCAATTGGAACGATGTTCAGAGGAAGATAAATTTAAAATCATGCTCCGCCTGATGCTTTATTTTACAAAAACAAAGAAAAAGTCATTTCAAGTTGGGGAGATTGAATTTGACGAGTTGAATAGCAAAATGATAAGAGATTTGTTTGATAATGAGGACCCCAATGGTTAGAAATGTATTGATAGTGGAAGACAAACAAGCACATATGGACGCGCTATGTCATTTACTGGAGGAATTGGATATACGTGTGAACATATTCTGTGCATATACGCTGGAAGAGGCAATCCTGCTTTCAAGTGAAAACAGGATACACGCTTTCCTGGTGGACATTATTTTAGATGGAAAAGATTCCGGAGATGTATCCGGATTGAATTTTGTACAAAGAATCCGAAATGAGCGTAATTATGAATTTACGCCGGTTATCTTCCTGTCCTCTTTGGTAGATCCGAAGCTGTATGCCTACAGCGATTTGCATTGTTACAGTTATTTGGAAAAACCATATGATAAAGAAAAATTATTTTCTTTGATGCATAAGGTGCTTGGTTATCCGATTCCGGAAACAAAGGAGCAGCTCTTTTTTCGCAAGAATGGAATCATTTATTCTGTAAATATCAAAGATATCATTCATATAACAATATCCCGCAGGGCGGTAACGATTCATACGCGGCAGGAAAATATTGACATTACATATAAGCCTATGGATATGGTTCTGAAGGAACTGGCATCCAAGGATTTTATTGTATGCAGCCGATTTGAAATCGTAAACAAAAATTATATTTCTTCTGTGGATTATACAAATCGTATGATTCATCTGTATGGGACAAAGGAAACGTTGGATATCGGACCGATTGTGCTCAAAAAGTTTAAGGAAGAATATGAATATGATTAATTTTGCTATTTATTTGTTGGAATTTGTTTCTGTGCTGTTAGTTATTCATATAGTATTTCAGTCATGTTTTCGAATGGATATTGCTGCGGTTGTGCTGTTTTTGGTTTCGATGTTCACTTTGTTTTTGGCGTATTTTACAAAAATGCAGTTTATAACTTATCTAACTCAATTTGCATTTTATGTATATGCTATGTATGAATTTCGTAGATCGTGGTGGGAAACTCTGATTCGCTTTGCTTGTTCTATTGCGATTATTGCAATAGTGGAGACAATTTTTAGAGGGCAGTTTGTGGCTGCCTTTCCATCTTCGGATTATCCTTTGCTTATTTATTTTGGAATAAGTATATGCATGTTTATTTGTTTGAGCTTATTATATTGGTGTTTTGTACATAGATGTTTAAATATTAATATTGATATTAAGGACAAAGCATTTATATTTTTAGTCGTTGTTATAAATTTATTTGTATTATATGTAAAAGATGGCGGATATAGTCAGATTTTTCGAATATTAATATGTTTTGTCTCTTTTGCTTTACTTTTTGGACGTTTTGTTATGCTCACTAAGAAAGAAAAGGGAGGATATAAGAAAAACGAAGAGGTGTGGTTGTCACAATATATAAAACAATATGAAGAATTGATTCAAGAAGTAAGAAGACGGCAACATGATTATAAAAATGAGATACAGACGATAAAGATGGCTTATGTAACAGGCGGTAATGAAGTTGCATTGGATGTTATAAAAGAATATGAAGATGATGAGCAGTACACAAATATCTTAAATGGATGTGAAAATCCAATCATCGCAGGTTTGATTTATAGCAAGGTAAGAGATTTTAAAGAACAGGGCGTAACGACAGTATGTCGGATTCGTATGAGAAATGTTGGGATTGCTTTGGAGAAACGTGAAGTTGTTGATATAATAGGCATTTTATTGGACAATGCCTTTGAATGTACGAAGATACAGGATGATAAAGTGATGCAGTTCGAAATAGACGAGCTGGAAAAGGGAATGACTTTCAAGACAAGTAATCCGTCTCCTTATATTTCTTTTGATGAGATTTCTAAGATGTTCACGTTTGGCTATAGTACAAAGGGAGAAAACCGGGGGATTGGACTGCATACTGTTCGGAACCTTGTGAAGAAATGTCATGGAGACATTATTACAGGTAATCGCACAGTGGATAATCATAATTATTTTGATATACAGATTATTATTCCGTTTTCTAAAACATGATAGATATAGGAATTAATCTTGCGTTGGGAATTTTGGCTCGCCAAGGAATACAATGCTTGGGAAATCTTCTAACCAATCAAGAATACCACGTAAAAAGAACATATTATTTCCTCCTTTCTTTTGCAATTACAAGCTGGACGACATGAATCACGAGTGTCCAGAATCCGATATTTACATATATATTTTTTGGGTATATGCATATTAGTGCACAGATCAAAAGGATTTTAACCGCGGTGTGTCGCTTGGAGGTTTGAATGAGCTGCTCCGTTGCATCCGGTCTGGTTGGAGCCTGAATCGGTACAAGCTGATAAGCGGCTAACAAGCAGCCAAGGGACAAAACAAGCATAACAGGCAATGGCAGAAATAAATATATTCCGCCGAGGATAGCAAGTCCAAGTAACAGGAAGCTCGCAAACAGGCAAGAGAGATAATGCTTGAAATGCAATCCGCCCCCGGATATTCTTAGCATTGCCATAAAGCAAAGCGCGGCAATAAATTCTTTTGTAAATCCAGCTATATAAAAGATTACAAAATAAATCGCAATCTTTGTAGATTCACATACGAAACACATACCATAAAAGGCAAGCAGCTTCTTCTCATAGTCTGTCAGCGATTTTTTCTTTCCGGTAGAATTCGTATCCATCTGTTATGCCCTCACACATAAAAATCTTTTTGATACAAGTACATGAATATTATAGAAAAATGTTAAAAAAAAGTAGTTTTTCGCATCGAACTATATTTTTTTTGTATCGAACTTCATTTGTATAAAATCTATTTTGGGTTGACACGATAAAATGGTTATGATATGAGTAAGAAAGCAGTATTCATGATTTGGAGGTAGAAGATGGTTAAGCATATTATTTTATGGAAATTGAAGGAGACGGGAGAGAAAGAAAAGCAGACGATTCTTGCGAACATGAAGGAACATCTGGAAGGATTGGTCGGACAGGTTCCGGGGCTTTTGGAGGTACATGTTGTTATAACACCGCTTGCATCTTCAAATGCGGATGTAATGCTTGACACAACGCTTGAAAATGAGGAGATGCTGAAGGGTTATCAGAAGCATCCGGCGCATGTGAGGGTGGCAGATGCGTATGTTCGTCCGTTTACAGAGGTGCGCATGTGTATGGATTACGAGCTTTAGGATTGTAAAGATGGCGGGACCTCCCGCCTTTTTTATTTGAGATAAAACAGGGCTGATACATTTTAGAAACATCCATACATTACAATTATAAGTGACAAGGTATGCCTTGCTATCTTTTGTATGAGTGGATGTTCAAAATGGGAGGGAGACTTTATGAGAAGGAAAATTTTAATGTATGCTTTATATGGAGTGTTAGCTGTTTCTCTATGCGGATGTGGAAAAGAAAAAGTAGAGTATGGGCAAGAGGAAACGATTCAGTCGGATTCGAATGCAGATGTGAAATCCGGCGAGGGATTGGTATACACGGATGGAATTGCGAAGACGATCGGTGCCGAGCAACAGATACAGGAGCAGGTGGAGACCGCTGACGGCGAACGGTTGAATATTTATGGCAATGTCATTGTGCCGGATGTAAAGACGCTGAATGTGTATCGTGCCGAAAAATGTGAGGTGGATAAAGACCTTATAAAGCAGATCGTTGATGCGTTTTCAGATGATGGCGTGATTTATTCCGGTAATGAGGAGAATCTTCCGAAATCGGAGATTATATACATGGTTTTATATTACGAAAAGGAACGGGAAAAGCTGGAGACAGCTTATAAGCAGGAATATCTCGATGACGAAGCATATAGACAATACGCATCGGAGATTGAACAAAAACAGGCGTATTATCAGGAGCTGTATGAACAGGCGGACGAGTCCTATCAGCAAGTCGATTATGATACATGGAAGAATGGCGATACTCTTATTTTGTATCATGAAGGAAAGGTGTTTTATATGAGTACCTTTGAGCAGGGCTTTGATTGCTATGCAGCCGAATATACGGATACCTTACCGGATTTGCCGGAGGATACGGAGATGGTGTATCGGTACGAAAAATCTTCAAACCGTCGCATAATAGATGATGATGACACGCGGGAAAGGCTAGAAAAAGCGGCACAGAATTTTTCAGAGAGGCTTGGAACAGGGCGGTTTACAGTAAATGATTTTGAGTACATTTATTATGGTGAGTTTCCGATTTATCATACAGAGGGGGAACCGGAGTATAAAGATTATGGTTATTATGTGAAGCTTTGCAGAATGATGGATGGTGTAAAGGTCGATGCAAGCAGCTATAACAATATTCCGGGTTATACAAATGAGGAGGATATGTTAAACACAGATTTAATGATAGACTATAAAGGACTCGAATCTATGGATATCATGTTGGATGAAGACTTTCAGGTCATCGGCTTCCGGTATAACAATCCGCTTTGCCTGCCGGAGGTTGAGACAGCACAGGTAACCCTGCTTCCGTATGAAACGATAAAAGAGACCTTTTTAAATTCTCTTGCCAAAGAGCCGGTAATGGATGGAAGAGAAGGTAGAGTTTCCGAGGACGGGCATCATACATTTCGAATTGAAAAAAATTATTCGGATTTGGAGCTTTTGTATTTTCGGATGGAAAATCCGGAAAAAGAGGGAGAATATGTTCTGATTCCTGCATGGAGACTTTCGGTATCGGATGGTGCGAAAGAGGATAATGCGTGTATGATTAACGCTATCGATGGAAGCCGGATTAATCTTGCAAATGAGATTTATGAATTAGTAGATGTTGGCGATTCGATAGAGGAAGTTACAGAGGAATAGAACAAAAAAGAACATTTGTTCTGTACAAGTATCTCGCGGTGTGGTATGATATACATATTAATTGCAAAAAATGTATTCATAAAGGAGGAGCTTTCGTGGATCATTTTGAATTAGTATCTGAATATGCACCGACGGGAGATCAGCCGGAGGCAATCGATGGCTTGGTAAAAGGCTTTGAGTCAGGAAAAAAATGCCAGACATTGCTCGGCGTGACAGGCTCCGGTAAGACATTTACGATGGCGAATGTCATTGCAAAAATCAACAAACCGACGTTAATCATATCACATAATAAAACACTTGCGGCACAGCTTTATAGTGAGTTCAAGGCATTTTTTCCACACAATGCGGTGGAGTATTTTGTCAGTTATTACGATTATTATCAGCCGGAGGCGTATGTGCCGTCCACAGACACTTATATAGCAAAGGACTCCGCTATCAATGATGAGATTGATAAGATGCGGCATAGTGCCACTTCTGCTTTGATTGAAAGAAAAGATGTGATAGTGGTATCTTCCGTTTCCTGTATTTACGGTTTGGGTGATCCGGAAGAATATAAGAGTATGATGCTTGCGCTTAGACCGGGGATGGAAAAAGACCGGGATGAGCTGATTCGCCAATTGATTGATATACAGTACACCCGGAATGAGATGGATTTTTCGCGCGGTACATTTCGTGTCAAGGGCGATGTCGTGGATGTACTTCCGGTATCTACATTTGAGGATGGAATCCGAATAGAATTTTTTGGGGATGAGATTGACAGAATTGTAGAGTTTGATCCTTTGACAGGTGAGATAAAGCGTTCGCTTACATTTGCGTGTATTTTTCCGGCATCTCATTATGTCGTGGCGGCAGATAAGATGAAGCATGCCATTACAGAGATTGAACAGGAATTAAAGGAACGTGTCGCATATTTTAAACAGAACGACAAGCTGCTGGAAGCGCAGCGGATACGGGAGCGAACCGAGTTTGATATGGAGATGCTTCAGGAGACAGGCTTTTGTTCGGGAATTGAAAATTATTCCCGCGTACTTGCCGGGATGCAGCCCGGGGCGACACCAAACACGTTATTGAATTTTTTTGATGGGGATTATCTGATTATTGTGGACGAGTCTCATATTACATTACCGCAGGTGCGCGGTATGTACGGTGGGGATCGGTCACGAAAGACGACGCTTGTCAATTATGGATTCCGGCTGCCGTCGGTACTGGATAACCGACCGCTCAATTTCGAGGAATTTGAAGCAAGAATTGATAGGATTTTGTATGTGTCGGCAACGCCTTCTTCATATGAGAAGGAACACGAGGAGAATCGTGTGGAACAGATTATCCGTCCGACCGGTTTGCTTGACCCGGAGGTGGATGTGCGTCCGGTTGAAGGACAGATTGATGATCTGGTATCAGAGGTGCGCAAGGAGACGGAAAAGGGAAACAAGGTTCTGGTTACGACGCTGACAAAACGGATGGCGGAGGATTTGACCGATTACATGAAGCAGCTTGATATTAAGGTGAAATACCTGCATTCGGACATTGATACGCTGGAGCGTTTGGAGATTGTGCGGGATTTGCGTCTCGGTGTATTTGATGTGCTGATTGGAATTAACCTGCTCCGTGAGGGATTGGATATTCCGGAGATTACGCTTGTTGCGATTCTGGATGCGGATAAGGAAGGGTTCCTTCGTTCAGAGACATCCCTTGTTCAGACGATCGGGCGTGCTGCGAGAAATGTGGATGGACATGTTATTATGTATGCGGATGTTATAACGGATTCCATGCGGCATGCGATTGATGAGACGAATCGTAGAAGACAGATTCAGGATGCGTATAACAAAGCGCATAATATAACACCGCAAAGTATTAAAAAAGAAATTCGTGACGTCATTTCCATGGAGATCGGTTCCGATACGGAAGAAAGCAAAAAGGATTTAAGAAATTCGAAGGATCCGGAATCAATGACGCGGAAGGAGCTTACCGCGGAGATTGCGAGACTGACGAAACGAATGAACAAAGCGGCAGCCGAGCTTAATTTTGAGGAGGCGGCTACACTTCGTGATGAATTAAAAGAATTAAAGATATTCTTGCGGGATTATGATGATTAGTTTACAATGAAATCAGCCATAATATAACTAAAAGGAGGAATTATATATGGAACGAGATGAATTGATTGAAGAGATTTCAAGAAGACGCGGTATAGCCATGGAAGAGGTCGCAGAGGTGTTGGATGAGGAGGACATTATCTGTGTGGAGGAGGAAGAAAAGTTCGTAGAAGAACTGAAGAAAAAGAAGAGAAGAAAGAAAATGTGCGGCATATGTACAGCGTTCGTATTCCTTTCGGGTATTGTTTTTGCATTGCTGATGCTTGATAAGAAGGAAAAGATCAGTATCAGGGATATTGAGGAGCTTGTAAAGGAAAATGTAAAAAAGTATACAGATAAAATGACAGACAAGATTAAGAACTTTAGCTAGAAAGGAAGCAAACTGCAACAAGTGTCATGAGTAAACATAAGTATATCACCATAAAAGGTGCGAGAGAACACAACTTAAAAAATATAGATATCAAGA
>CAZLZH010000029.1:26199-30142 GCA_964563955.1 uncultured Bacteroides sp.
TGACAGGACTTTCCGGTTCCGGTAAGTCCTCTCTTGCTTTTGATACGATATATGCGGAGGGTCAGCGTAAGTATATGGAATCGCTTTCCTCGTATGCAAGGCAATTCCTCGGACTATCCGATAAGCCGGATATTGATTCCATTGAGGGCTTGTCTCCATCTATCTCGATTGACCAGAAATCAACGAACCGAAATCCACGTTCCACGGTCGGAACCGTA
Source organism: uncultured Bacteroides sp. (assembly GCA_964563955.1). GTDB lineage: Bacteria > Bacillota > Clostridia > Lachnospirales > Lachnospiraceae > Coprococcus_C. Next base: position 26,418 of record CAZLZH010000029.1, read on the forward strand.
ACGGAGATTTACGATTATCTGCGTCTTCTGTATGCGCGAATTGGCATTCCGCATTGCCCGAAGTGCGGGAAGGAGATTGCAAGGCAGACAGTTGACCAGATGGTAGATGAAATCATGCAGCTTCCGCAGGGTACGAAATTTCAGGTGCTGGCACCGATTATCCGCGGGCGTAAGGGAGAGCACACGAAGCTCTTGCAGCAGGCAAAGAGGAGCGGCTATGTGCGCGTGATTATCGATGGAAATGTATATGAACTGACCGAAGAAATCAAACTGGATAAAAATAAAAAGCATAATATCGATATTGTGGTTGATCGTCTTGCTGTGAAGGAAGGAATCGAGAGCCGATTGACGGACTCTTTGGAAACCGTATTAAAGCTTGCGGAAGGTCTTGTGAAGATTGACGTGATAGGCGGAGAGGAAATTTTGTTTTCGGACAGCTTTTCCTGTGCGGATTGCGGGATCAGCATTGAGGAAATCGAACCGCGCAGCTTTTCCTTCAACAATCCGTATGGCGCATGTCCTTGTTGTACCGGACTTGGATTTAAGACAGAGTTTGATTTAGATTTGATGATTCCGGATGATTCCCTCAGTCTGAATGAGGGTGCTATCACGGTTCCGGGCTGGCAGTCGAGCGGAGATAAAAAGAGCTACACACATGCTTGTCTGGAGGCTCTTGCCAAAGAGTATGGATTTTCACTTGATACACCGTTTCGGGATTTGAGCGAGGAAGCGAAGAAGCTTATACTCTATGGTACGGACGGAGAAAAGATTTATGTGCATTATAAGAGTACCTTTAACGGAAAGGATGCGTTTTACGTTAATTACGAGGGACTGTTTAGAAACGTACAGCGCCGCTATCGCGAGACATCGGCGGAATCTGTAAAGCAGGAATATGAGACATTTATGACGGTAACTCCGTGTGAGGTCTGTCATGGAAAACGTTTGAAACCGGAATCGCTGGCTGTGACAATCGGTGAAAAAAATATAGCGGAAGTGACAGAGCTGTCCGTACAGCGATTGTATGAGTTTATCAATGTGCTGGAACTGGATGAAAGACAGCGGATGATCGGTGCGCAGATTTTGAAGGAGATTCAGGCGCGGCTTGGATTTATGATTAATGTCGGTCTGGACTATCTGACGCTTGCCCGAAATACCGGTACATTGTCCGGCGGTGAGGCACAGAGGATTCGTCTTGCAACGCAGATAGGCTCCAGGCTTGTGGGTGTTGCCTACATATTGGATGAGCCGAGCATCGGACTGCATCAGCGGGACAATGATAAGTTAATCGCAGCGTTAAAGCGGCTGCGTGATCTCGGAAATACACTGCTTGTTGTGGAGCATGATGAGGATACTATGCTTGCGGCAGACCATATCGTGGATATCGGCCCGGGTGCCGGCGCCAATGGCGGACATATCGTGGCGCAGGGAACGGCGCAGGATATTATGAAGTGTGAGGAATCTATTACAGGCGCTTATCTGAGTGGACGGCTTAAGATACCGGTTCCGAAGGAACGGAAGGTTCCGACCGGATTTATCGAAGTAAAAGGTGCAAGGCAGAATAATTTAAAGAATATAGATGTGAAATTCCCGCTTGGCGTTATGACATGTGTGACGGGCGTTTCCGGTTCCGGAAAGAGCTCGCTTGTAAATGAAATTTTATATAAGCATCTTGCCCGCAAGCTGAACCGTGCAAAGATGAAGCCGGGACTGCATGATGGAATAACGGGATTGGATCAGCTTGACAAGATTATCAATATTGACCAGTCTCCAATCGGTCGGACGCCGCGTTCGAATCCGGCAACGTATACCGGCGTATTTGATTTAATCCGCGATTTATTTGCCAATACAAAAGATGCAAAGGCGATGGGATATACAAAGGGCAGATTTTCCTTTAATGTGGCAGGCGGACGCTGTGAGGCGTGCCGTGGAGACGGTATTATCAAGATTGAGATGCATTTCTTAGCAGATGTATATGTGCCGTGTGAGGTTTGTCATGGAAAGCGTTATAACCGTGAGACGTTGGAGGTGAAATACAAGGGCAAGAGTATCTACGATGTGTTGGATATGACGGTGGATGAAGCGTGTGAGTTTTTTGCACATGTGCCATCGGTCCTGCGGAAAATATCAACCCTGCAGGAGGTTGGGCTCGGCTATATCAAGCTTGGGCAGCCGTCCACGACATTGTCAGGCGGAGAAGCGCAACGTATTAAGCTTGCAACCGAGCTTTCCAAGCGCAGCACCGGCAGAACGATTTATGTTTTGGATGAGCCGACAACGGGGCTTCATTTTGCAGATGTACATCGCTTGGTTGATATACTGCAAAGGCTTTGCGAGGGCGGCAATACGATTGTTGTCATCGAGCATAATCTGGATGTCATTAAGACGGCAGATTATATCATTGATATCGGCCCTGAAGGCGGTGAAGGCGGCGGCACGATTGTGGCGACCGGCACACCGGAGGAAATCGTAAAGTGTAAGAAAAGCTATACCGGAAAATATTTAAAGAAATATCTGGAGTAAAAATAGCCATAATAATAAGCTCTTGAAGCTGGTCTTCAAGAGCTTATTGTTTTTATCCTTTTTCTGACTGGTTACATTGGAAAAGGACATGGAATTATATGGAATGGCATGGCATGGTATACTGTTAGTGTTGTTTTAAGAGACAAAATGGGAGACAAGGGAGAAATAATTATGTCATTTGCAATACTGGAAAGCTTTGGTTTATCCGGCATTCCGTTGACGCTGCTCGCCATTGTAATCATTGTGCTGACACCATTTACTATTATATATAGCTCTGTTACGGGAAGAAAAAAAGCAAAATGGCTTCTGTTGATTATGGATTCTAATTACCGCCAGTATTATTATAAACGGAATATGGCTCTGCAAAAGTCACTCATTACGACAATGGCTGACCTTGTGGAAAATCGCGACGAGAATACTGGCGGACATATTCAGCGAACTGCAAAATATGTTGAAATTATAGCAAGGAAATTGAGAAGTGAAAATAAGTTCACAGATATTCTCACGGATCAGTACATAGAGGACATGGTAATTGCAGCACCGCTTCATGATGTCGGAAAGATACATATTTCCGATGCGATATTAAATAAGCCCGGAAGACTTGATGACAATGAATTTAAGATTATGAAAACGCATGCGGCTGCCAGCGTCGAAATTATTTCACGTGTAGAAGAAGGCATTGGGGAGATCGAATATTTAATCATAGCCAAAGAAATGGCAGAATATCACCATGAATGGAAAGGGGTATCCTCATGGAATCTCCGGAGATGAGATTCCTCTGTGTGCCAAAATTCTTGCGGTGGCAGATGTGTTTGATGCCCTTGTTTCAAAACGCTGCTATAAGGAACCATTTCCTCTGGACAAGGCGTTCGCAATTATTGAGGAGGAAGTGGGTTCGCATTTCGATACAGATGTTGCACATGCTTATATTGAAAGTCGCCCGCAAATCGAGCAGTTTATTGAGGAAAATTTATGACAGGAGATGCGAATGAACTATTTAAAGAGAATGGAATAAAGAATATATAAAAATCTGAACGATGATAATGAGAAGCGATCTTATTTTTACGAAATCCTAAATAAAATCAGAAAGAACGTTACTGAGTAATTTTCTAAAACAGATTGACTATTTTCGGAAAAATGGTATTATAATATTAGTGGTGAGTCCTACCGCAAAGTGGACTGCTAAAAGCGTTAGCAACTCTAAT
>CAZLZH010000030.1:0-29635 GCA_964563955.1 uncultured Bacteroides sp.
CAGGCGGAAGGGTTGTGATTCTCGGAGCGACCGGAAAGAACTTTGCAGCGGGCATGAGCGGCGGTATCTCCTATGTGCTTGACATGGATAGTGACCTTTATATGAAATTGAATAAGCAGATGGTCGAGGTAGAAGCGGTTGTTGATAAATACGATGTCATGGAATTGAAGGATATGATTGAAGAGCATATAGCATGCACCGGCTCCAAACGCGGAAAAGAAGTACTCGCACATTTTGAAGAGTATCTTCCGAAATTTAAGAAGATTATACCGCATGATTACAAGAAGATGATGTCGACAATCGGTCAGATGGAGGTCAAGGGCCTCTCCAGCGAGCAGGCTTTAATAGAGGCGTTTTATGCCATCAAAAATCAGTAGAGAGGAGTATATGTCTGATGGGAAAAAGTACAGGATTTTTAGAATATGATAGAAAGACCAGCAAGGAAATACCGCCTCTTGAGCGTATCAAAAATTTTAATGAGTTTCATGAACCGCTTTCTATGGAGGAGCAAAAGGTTCAGGCAGCGCGCTGTATGGATTGCGGCGTTCCGTTCTGCCAGTACGGAAAGATGATTTCAGGAATGGCATCCGGCTGTCCGCTTAACAATCTGGTGCCGGAATGGAATGATAATGTCTATACCGGCAATTTGGAAATGGCATATAAGCGTCTTTCAAAGACGAACAATTTCCCGGAGTTTACAAGCCGTGTATGTCCGGCACTTTGCGAGGCGGCATGTACGTGTAACATTAACGGGGAGCCGGTCTGTACAAAGGAAAATGAGCGCTGCATTATTGAAAATGCTTATGAAAAGGGCTATGTGAACTGTGAACCGCCAAAGGTCAGAAGCGGCAAGAGGGTTGCAATTGTCGGTTCCGGACCGGCGGGACTTGCAGCGGCGGATCAATTGAACCGAAGAGGTCATAGTGTGACAGTGTTTGAGCGGAGCGACCGTGTCGGTGGACTTTTGATGTACGGAATTCCGAATATGAAGCTTGAAAAGCGGATTATCGACCGCAAAATTGACTGCCTGAAAAAGACAGGAATTGAGTTTATAACCGGAGTTGAAGTTTCGAATGGGAAAAGTAATCAGCCTCCGGCAGTAGCAAAGGAAGATGAAATGGCGGCATATCTGACGGATGCAAAGGTTAAAAATAAGAAGGCGGAAAAGCTGTTGGAGGAATTTGATGCCGTTGTGCTTGCCTGTGGTGCATCGAATCCGCGTGATATCAAGGTGACAGGAAGAGACGCAAAGGGTGTTTATTTTGCTGTGGATTATTTGAAAACAACAACCAGAAGTTTGTTGAATTCCGGATTTGCGGATGACAAATATGTGAATGCCAAGGGAAAGAAGGTTTTGGTAATCGGTGGCGGAGATACGGGAAATGACTGTGTTGGTACAGCAATCCGTCAGGGCGCTGTTTCCGTGACACAGCTTGAGATGATGCCAAAGCCGCCGGCAGAGCGTGCAGCGAACAATCCATGGCCGGAATGGCCGAAGGTTTTAAAGACAGATTATGGTCAGCAGGAGGCAATTGCGGTATTTGGGCATGATCCGAGAATTTATGAAACAACCGTAAAGGAGCTCATTAAGGATAAGGAAGGACATGTCTGCGCCGCAAAATGTGTAAGGCTTGCATGGGAGAAGGATTCTGAGAGCGGGCGCATGAATATGAAGGAAATTCCGGACAGTGAATATACGGTGGAATGTGACATTGTATTGATTGCAGCAGGCTTTCTCGGTGCACAGAAATCGGTTGCCGATGCCTTTGGTGTGAAGCTGAATCAGAGGACAAATGTTGCAACTGTTGCAGGCAGCTATAAGACAAATGTGGATAAGGTATATACCTGTGGCGATATGCATCGCGGGCAGTCCCTGGTTGTCTGGGCGATTCGCGAAGGGCGAGATGCGGCAAAAGAGGTAGATACATTTTTGAATGGATATTCCAATGACTAAATAAGAAATGGGATAAAGTACGATAATCTGTATCATACTTTATCCCGTTTTATTGTTGGTTATATTTCGGTTAAGGCTTTAAATGTGTGCCAGATGCGGAATCGGAAGGTAGTCTATGATTCCTTCCTCATAATCTGTACGGACCTCGCCGATGACAAGCGGCTTTAAATATTGAATCATCTCTTCGGTTACATCATGGTGGTTTGAAGCAATCCATGCCTGCGGCACTTCCTTCGCCCGATTGGCAACCTCATCGACAGGTGTGCAGGAAAGCTCGTATGTGTAAGGCTGATTGGTGAGCCTGGTGAGTACGACCATCTGTCCGGTCTTGCCATCATTTGCAAGTGCTACCGCATGCTTACCGGAGCAAAAGGATTCCTCAAGGTCGGTTTTACTTGCCATATGACCGGCACAGCGCTGTAAGACATTGATTTCTACGGAGCGCACCTTGATACCGAGCCGTTCCTTGACAAGGTATTCCAGTGCTTTTCCGGCACCGCTGAGCTGTGCGTGCCCAAATTTGTCAGCAGCGGCATTGGTTGCGGATATATAATTACCATCTTTATCACGAATGCCCTCGGAGACGGCGACAATTACATTTTTATATTTTTTCACCATGTCCTGGAGATCATGGATGAACTGCTCCTTGTCAAATGCAGCCTCCGGCAGATAAATCAGATGTGGAGCGGCACTGAACTGTGTCCTCGCAAGGACAGAGGCGGCAGTGAGCCATCCCGCATCGCGCCCCATAATCTCAATGATATTGACGCTCTCTAAATCATAGATATAGGTGTCGTAGGCAATTTCGCGGATAGAGCTTGCCACGTATTTTGCAGCGGATGCAAAACCGGGTGTATGATCTGTTTTTATTAAATCATTGTCGATGGTTTTTGGTACGCCTATGATTCGGATATCCGTTCCTTTTTCTTTTGCATAGGCAGAGAGCTTCGCAACCGTATCCATGGAGTCATTTCCGCCGATGTAAAAAAATGCACTGATATTCATCTCCTGAAATATGGAAAAAATCAGCTCGTACATGGACGGGTCCTCCGTCATCTCCGGCAGCTTGAAACGACAGGAGCCGAGATACATGGCGGGCGTCCGCATCAGCCGGTCAATGAATGTATCATCCTTTCCTGACAAATCCAAAAAATCTTTTTTTAAAACTCCCTGAATACCGTGGATGGCACCATATATATGTTCGTAAGCACCACAGTCTCTTGCGGCTGCGATCACACCTGCCAAAGAGGCGTTGATGGCAGCAGTCGGACCGCCGGATTGGGCTACAATACAATTTTTATCCATATGTGTTTTCTCCGTTCTGTCCGCCTTGCAGGGCGAACCAAATATTATCATCAGCATAACATATTTTACCTCAAATGACTAGGATGCATGTAAAAAAGTTGAACAGAAAAAAATAGTATCATATCATAGAGAAATGTATTATAATATGGAATCATATTCCAACGGAATATGATAGTATGAAGTATCAAAAATAAGCTTATAATCAGTGCTTGTGTGTGGCGCAGACTGCAAACAATCGGAAAATACAGGGAGGTAATTTATATTTATGAAGATATTAGTGACAGGCGGTGCGGGATATATCGGAAGTCATACATGTGTGGAGCTGTTGGAATCCGGCTATGAGGTCGTGATTGTGGACAATCTTTACAATGCGAGCAAAAAAGCAGTGGACAGAATCGGACAGATCACAGGGAAGAAGCCTGTTTTTTATGAAGCGGATATTCGGGATTATGATACAATGAGTCAGATTTTTGCGAAAGAAAAGCCGGAAGCTGTGATTCATTTTGCAGGATTAAAGGCAGTGGGGGAGTCCGTTGCAAAACCGCTTGAGTATTATGAAAATAACATCGGAGGAACGCTGAATCTTTGTAAAGTGATGCGGGAGCATGCTTGTAAGAATATTATTTTTTCTTCATCGGCTACTGTGTACGGAGAACCGGCTTTTGTTCCGATTACGGAAAAATGTCCGAAGGGAGTTTGTACCAATCCGTATGGCTGGACGAAGCATATGCTGGAACAGATTTTGACCGATATCCAACATGCGGATCCGGCATGGAATGTAATATTACTTCGCTACTTTAACCCGATCGGTGCACATAAGAGCGGCTTGATCGGAGAAGACCCGAAGGGAATCCCTAATAATCTTCTTCCGTATGTTGCACAGGTGGCAATTGGGAAGCTCTCCTGTGTCGGTGTATTCGGTGATGATTATGATACGCCGGACGGAACCGGTGTGCGTGATTATATCCATGTTGTAGATTTGGCGAAGGGGCATGTAAAGGCGATTGATAAAATAAAGGAAAATCCGGGTGTGAAGATTTATAATCTCGGAACCGGAAAGGGATATAGTGTTCTCGATGTGATTCATGCATTCAGCAAAGCATGCAAAAAAGAACTGCCATATGAGATTAAAGCAAGGAGACCGGGCGATATTGCAACGTGCTATTCAGATGCTTCTCTTGCGAAGGAGGAGCTTGGCTGGGAGGCGCAGTATGGTATTGAAGAAATGTGCGAGGATTCCTGGCGCTGGCAGTCTTTGAACCCGGACGGATATGGAGAAAATGAATAACTGATTATGAAAGACAAGTAAAAACAAATATATACTAGATAAAAAGAAGTGATTTACAAAAATCACTTCTTTTTTTGAATTAAAACTTAAAATTTTGTAATATATCTTTCATTTCACAATATATTATTAACCAGATATTGTAAAATTGCTTGCTTTTTAAAAGCAAAAAGCGGAGTCTGCTTGATTATTTTCAGTAAAATTAGATTTTGAATTGAGATTCGTGTTTGACAAATTAATTTTATTAAGTATAATAGCAACATGTTGAGTGAAGAGAGCTAGCAGACTTAACAAAAGTAATGATTCTAAGGGTAGAGGAGGAAATGAGTATGACAGCAGAAGAAATTATGAGTGCTATTACAAGTGAAGTCTATGGCGTCTGGTTCCTGATCGGTGCAGCGTTGGTGTTCTGGATGCAGGCAGGTTTTGCGATGGTGGAGGCAGGCTTTACACGAGCAAAAAATACCGGTAACATCATTATGAAGAACCTGATGGACTTCTGTATCGGCACGGTTGTGTTTGTGTTAGTTGGTTTTGGATTATTTTTAGGAGAGGACATAGGAGGATTTGCAGGGAAGCCGGACTTCCATATCTTCACGGATTATGCAAATTTTGACTGGTCCAATTTCGTATTTAACTTAGTGTTCTGTGCTACGACAGCAACAATCGTATCCGGAGCAATGGCAGAAAGAACGAAGTTTTCATCCTATTGTGTATATTCAGCCGTGATTTCGGCAGTGATTTACCCGATTGAAGCACATTGGACATGGGGCGGCGGCTGGCTGTCAGAGTTGGGCTTTCACGATTTTGCAGGTTCGAACTGTATTCATATGGTAGGCGGTATTTCTGCTTTGATCGGCGCAGCAATGCTCGGACCTCGTATCGGTAAGTTTAAAAAGCAGAAGGATGGCAGTATCAAGGTTGGCGCATTTCCGGGGCATAATCTGGCGCTTGGTGCACTCGGCGTATTTATTTTGTGGCTTGGCTGGTACGGCTTCAATGGCGCAGCGGCTACATCACTTCCTCAGCTTGGTTCTATCTTTGTATCCACAACGATTGCACCGGCGGTCGCAACAGTTGTATGTATGATTTTTACATGGATAAAATACGGGAAACCGGATGTTTCCATGTGTTTAAATGCATCTCTCGCAGGTCTGGTTGCCATCACGGCTCCTTGTGATGTGGTAGATGCAGCAGGAGCCGCCATTATTGGTGCTGTAGCAGGTGTGGTCGTTGTATTTGGTGTATGGCTGTTGGATTACAAGCTTCGTGTGGATGACCCAGTTGGCGCTGTTGCAGTACATATGATGAACGGTATCTGGGGTACACTTGCGGTTGGTCTCTTTGCAACCGATACGGCTCCTTGTTATGCGCTTGCCGATTCAAACGGAGAGGCAATGCTCGGACTGTTTTATGGCGGCGGTGTTAAGCTGCTTGGAATCCAGGTGGTTGGTATGCTTGCAACAGCAGCGTGGACAGCGATTACGATTACCATTACATTTCTTGTAATTAAGAAGGTTATGGGACTTCGTGTAACCGAGGAAGAGGAGATTACAGGTCTGGATGCAACAGAGCACGGTTTGGAGTCTGCTTATGCCGGATTTATGACATACGGCGATCGCATCAGTGGTTCCGGAACACCGGTGGCAATTCCTGAGAATGCGGTGCCGGTCGATGAGGCAGTTCCGGTACAGGTTATGGATGGCTCACCGAATATTGCTTCGGATGTGAAGCTTACAAAGATTTCGATTATATGCAAGCAGAGCAAGTTTGAGGATTTGAAGACAGCACTGAACGATACGGGAGTAACCGGTATCACGGTAACACAGGTGCTTGGATGTGGCGCCCAGAAGGGTAAGACAAAGTACTATCGTGGTGTTGAGATGGATATGACGCTGCTTCCGAAGGTAAAGGTAGAGGTCGTTGTCAGCAAGGTTCCGGTCGTGAATGTCGTGAAGGCAGCAAAGAAAGCTCTTTATACCGGCAATATCGGCGATGGAAAGATATTTGTATACGGAGTTGAAAATGTTATCAAGGTTCGTACCGGTGAAGAAGGCTTCGACGCTTTGCAGGGTGAAAACTAATTATCTCCTCGCAGATTGATATATGGCAGACCCACAGTCAGTTTGACTGTGGGTCCTTTTTTACTTTGAAAAATGTGTATATGAAAGAAATGCAACCGGTAATTGCGGATTTTTTACATAATTTCTAACCGCACTTGGTGGTTGTCAACTGCTTGAAATGTTACCATTGCGTTGACGATATCGTTGGAGCAGTTTAAAATAATTTTGCATGAGAGGATGTTTACAACAAGGAGGATTTGCCAATGATTTTAGCAGATAAAATTATTGCATTGCGAAAACAATGTGGATGGTCACAGGAGGAGCTTGCAGGGCAGCTGGGTATCAGTCGTCAGTCTGTCTCCAAATGGGAGAGCGGTGCATCGATTCCCGATTTGGATAAGATCATAAAAATGAGTGACATTTTTCAGGTTAGTACAGATTATTTATTAAAAGACGAGCTTGAAGAGGTTGACCGACTTGAGGTTGTAGAAGTGGCCGGGGAAGAAGACATAAGGAGTATATCACTCGAGGAAGCCAATGCGTTCATGAATATGATAAGCGGGGTGGCAGTGAAAAATGCAATCGGAGTACTGCTTTGCGTGTTATCTCCGGTTTGTCTGTTAGTGTTAAACAGCTTTTCTGAAATTCATATGATAGCGGAAAAGCTTGCAAATGGAATTGGAATCGGCGTACTATTATTGCTTGTTACAATTGCAGTCGCTATTTTTATCCCGAATGGTATGGAGCTTTCCAAATATGAATATCTGGAAAAAGAAAAGATATCCTTACAATATGGGGTAAAGGGAATTGTTGAAAAGAGGAAGGAAGCTTATGAGCCGGTCTATCGACGGGATATCGTGACTGGAACGATGCTTTGCATTCTCGGAGCGATACCGATTGTTGTGACAGGCTCTTTGGAAATGGATGATTTTATCGTTGCGCTTTGTGTTCCGTTGCTGCTTATATTTGTTGCAATTGCTACAGTACACTTTGTAAAAAGCGGCATGACGTATAGCTCCTTTCAGAAGCTGTTGCAGGAGGGGGATTATACGGAGGATAAGAAGGAGATAAATCGCAAAAATGCTATGATTACGGTAATTTATTGGTGTACAATCACAGCGGTGTATCTTGGCATCAGCTTTTATACGATGGCGTGGGGGAAGACATGGATCATATGGGCTGTAGCCGGCGTGTTGTATGCAGGATTGTATGGTGTTATTGCGATGGTTTATTCACAAAAACATTTGTAAAAGGAAATAAAAATGCATGGAGGAGAGGCCTTGCGGTATGCGGGCTTCTCCTTTTTTGTCTAATATATTAGGTATTTGCGAAACATAATACTTTCATGTAGATTGCATATATTTTGCATGTTTCGCAAATACCTAGTCTGATATATATTTTAAAAGAAATGACATTTGTCATATTTCATTTTGACATTCAACACTTATCTTTTTTTCCGTAAAGTAATAAGATAGAAGAAACATTAGAATGATACAGATAGATAGTATTCTGGCAGAACATGAATCATGGAGGAAATCATATGAGTGAAACAATTGTAAAAATTGAGAACATTGTCAAGAGATACAAGGAGGTTTTGGCACTCGACCACTTTAATCTGGAAATCAAGGAGGGTGAGATATTCGGATTGCTCGGTCCGAACGGTTCCGGCAAGACAACAACAATCAATTGCCTCCTCTCCCTGCTTACCTATGACAAGGGAAATATTGAGGTATTCGGAAAAAAGATGACGCCGAATAATTATGAGGCGAAACGCCAGATCGGTGTAGTCATGCAGAATGTCGCCGTGTATGAGGAACTGACGGTCTATGAAAATGTAGATTATTTCTGCGGGCTGTATGTGAAGGATAAGGAGACGCGCAGACAGTATGTGGATGATGCCATACAGTTTGTCGATTTACAGGACTTTAAGAAGTTTTATCCGAAAAAGCTTTCCGGGGGCTTGCTTAGAAGGTTGAATATTGCATGCGGCATCGCCCATAAGCCGAAGCTGATTATCATGGATGAGCCGACGGTCGCAGTCGATCCGCAGAGCAGAAATCGAATCTTGGAGGGAATAATAGAGTTAAACCGTCAGGGAAGCACAATCATCTACACCTCTCATTATATGGAGGAGGTGGAGCAGATCTGTACGAGAATCGCGATTATGGACAAGGGAAAAAATATTGCGATCGGTACAAATGATGAGCTGAAAAAGATGATTAAAAATACAGAGACGATCACATTGGAAGTAAACGATATCAGCGAGACAGCCAGAAAGGATATTGAGAAACTCGAACATGTTTATATGGTAATCTTTGCGGACGGAAAGCTGGTTATTAAATGCAGTGGCGGAAAGCACAATCTGATTCGTGTTATGAATTATATACAGGATCATGATATTGCATGCGGACGGGTTTACTCGGAGCTTCCGACATTGAATGATGTGTTCTTGGAGATCACGGGAAAAGAGCTTCGTGACAAGGAGGTGTAGTCTATGTTTTTACATAACTTTAAATACAGCTTTCTGACTGCCATCCGGGATAAAAATCAGATTTTCTGGAGTCTGATTTTCACAATTGTGCTCGGTACACTTTTTCAGGCAACCTTTGGAAACGCATATGAAAGCAGCGATATTATCACGCATATACAGGTATGCGCTTACATAGAGGATACGGATGCAACAAGTGATTTTGCGGCAGTTCTCGATAATGTATCCATTGATGAGGAAAATGGTGAGAAGCTTCTGGATGTGACATATGCGGACAGCTTAGAGACTGCAAAAAAGCTGCTGGATGAAGATGATATGAAAGGCATGTTTTACACAGAGGATGGAGAGTTAAAGCTTATGGTTAAGGATACCGGTGTCAAGGAGAGCATCCTTTCCACTGTGGTTTCCCAGTACCACCGGATTATCACAGTCATGAACGATATAAAGGATGAGAGTCCGGAGGTTCAGGGTCGGGTCCTGCTCACGCTGATGAGCGAATCGGACAACAATGTCGAAAAGGCAATCGGCAGTGGGAGTATGGATGTATTTGTACAGTATTTTTATAATCTGATTGCAATGTCCTGTCTGTTTGCAAGCTTTATAGGCGTAACCTTTTCAATCCGCAATCAGGCAAACCTGTCACCGCTTGGTGCAAGAAAGGAAATTGCCGGTTCTGGTGGGTTTGTACAGACCTTTGCCGGACTTTTGGCACATTGGGTGCTTTTGAGTGTTATGACATTGATTTCTCTTGGGTATCTGCTTTTGATCGGGGTTGATTTTGGACATAGACTTGGCGGTGTGGTACTCGTGATATTAGTCGGGTGTATGCTCGGACTTTCCTGCGGATATTTTATCGGAAGCATCGGGAAATTATCCCAGATGGCGAAGGAAGCGATAGCGGTCGCATTTTCTCTTTTCGCCTGCTTCTTAAGCGGTCTTATGATTGCGGATATGCGTATGATCGTGGAATTGCATTGCCCGATTATCAATAAAATCAATCCGGCAGTCATGATCAGTGATGCTTTTTATGCGTTAAATGTATACGATACATACGAACGATTTACCGGAAATATGATTTCCATGTTAGTGCTGTCTGCTGCATTTATCGTAGGTGGAATACTTTTAGGAAGGAGAAAACAGTATGCAAGTCTTTAATACCTTTTTTAAGATAATAAAAAAACAGATTTCTGCATTTATCACGTATTTTATTATATTTGTGGTTATACTCAGTATCATGTCCGCCATCGGAACAGGAAACAATGCATATACGGAATCGCGTTTGTCGGTTGCTGTTTTCAATCAGGATGATTCGGCAAAGGCACAGTATCTGACAGAATATCTAACAGAAAAGCATGATATGGTATCCGTGGAAAATGACGATGAAACGATACGGGATTATCTTTATTACGAGGTACTTGATTATGTGTTTTATATCGGGGACGGATGTACGCTTACCAATATCAAACGCCCGGGAAGCACATCCGGAACCTATATGGACAGCCAGATCGACACATTTTGTAAAACCTATGATGCATACATTTTAGCGGGGTACAGCGAACAGGAGGCAAATGAAAAGACGCTTTTGGCGTTGGATACTGAAAAACTGGTGAGCATGAAGGGAAAGGGTTCACGAAAGCCAACAATTTATTATTTCTATACATATCTTACTTATATTTTGCTTGGACTGTTAATCAATGTGATGGCTCCGGTTATCATTGCTTTAAACCGGAAGGAAGTGCGGGAACGGACGGATATCGCTCCGATTACGATGAAAAGCAGAAATTTTCAGGTGCTTGCAGGCGCTGTCTTATTCAGCGTTGCGATATGGCTTGCCTTTATGGTAGTGTCGGTCATCATGTTCCGGGGAGAATTGTTCCGGGATCAGAACATGTATAGTATACTCAATTCATTTTGTTATCTGATTCTCTCTGCCGGAATCGTCAGTGTTGTATCAGGCTTTAATATGAAGCCGCAGAGTATCAATATGGTATCGAATGTAGTCAGTCTGTCCTTTGCCTTTCTTGGAGGTGTGTTTGTACCTATGGAGATTTTTAGCGATACGATACTTACGATTTCCAAATTCACGCCGACCTATTGGTATGTGATTGCAAGCGATAAAATATTTGCCGGTAAGGTTGATGGTTCGGTTTATTTATGTATGGGAATACAGCTTCTCTTTGCACTGGCATTTTTTGCGATTGCGATGGTGTTATCCAAGAGAAAGCGGCTTAGCCGCGCAAGCTAAGATAGAGGGGTGAGGAGCGCTTATTGAGAGGTCTTGGAGAAATCTGAGACCTCTTTTTTATTTCGTGTGAACATGTTACAATATAGCTGATTGGCTGGGTGGGAAGTATTTCTATGCACAGACAGAATTGGAGAAGGTATGGCATACATCATTGATCGGTTAATTTTATTGGCGATGTCAGTTGTGATTCTGACAATGGAATGTAATATTATGCAATTGATTGTTATCAGTTTGATTGCAATCAGTATTTCGTGCTTATGTTATTTTTTTGATAATCGGTTGTTTGCAGCGGTAATCGGTGCAGCGTTTGTCATAGGATGTGCATTCTTTCCAAGTATGCTTGCAACAGCTCCCGTCGTTGTGTACGAATTATATAAGGAGCGGCAGTACATTCAGATGATCGTACTTGGATTAGTGCTTTTGCTGAATGTGCAGGAGCTTTCCGCCGGAACGATCGCATGGATTATGCTCGGGAGCGTGGTTGCCTGTGTGTTGTATACGAGAAGCCGGTCAAATGAACGGCTCGATCACATGGTAAAAAATGTCCGGGATGATTCTGAGGAGAGAAATCTTCTTTTAGCAGAAAAAAATAAGCATTTAATAGAAAAGCAGGATTCAGAAATCTATGTGGCGACCTTAAAGGAACGAAACCGCATTGCACGTGAGATCCATGACAATGTCGGTCACCTTCTGACAAGAACTATTTTGCAGATGGGCGCCTTGATGACGATACATAAGGAAGAGCCTCTGCATGGGCAGTTATCGCTTGTGAAGGATAATTTGGATGTTGCGATGAATAATGTACGGGAGAGCGTACACGACCTGCATGATGAATCGGTTGATTTAAAACAGGCAGTTACCGAACTGGTTGACAGCCTGCCGGAACGCTTTTTGTGCAGGTTTGAGTACGATATCACAGGCAGAGTGGAACGAAGCTATAAATATGCCATGATTGGTATCGTAAAGGAGGCTGTCTCCAATATTTTAAAGCACAGTCAAAATAATATCGTGGATATCATTTTGCGGGAGCATCCGGGGATGTATCAGATTCTGATTCATGATTATGACGAAAATCAAAAGAACTCTTTTACGGAAGACAAAACAATCGAGGAGCTTGAAATGTCAGGCGGTATCGGGATGCAGAATATGCAGGATCGTGTGATGGCATTACACGGGAATATGACAATCAGCACAGAGCGGGGATTCCGGATTTTTATATCTCTGCCGAAGGTGGAGCCTATATGATGGAAGGTGTAGATAGAACAGGAAACGGAGGGCGTTATGAGAGTATTGGTGGTTGATGATGATAGCTTGGTTGCAATATCTTTAAAGACGATTTTGGAATCTGATTCGGAGGTCGCGGTTGTTGCGACCGGCAATAGTGGGGAGGATGCTGTCCGGCTTTACCGGGAGTATAAACCGGATGTACTGCTGATGGACATTCAGATGGCGGGGATGAGCGGACTTGAGGCAGGCGAACGGATTTTAACAGAGGATGAGCAGGCGAAAATTTTGTATCTGACAACATTTATGGATGACGAATACATTGTCAGGGCATTGAAGCTTGGTGCAAAAGGATATATTCTGAAGCAAAATTTTGACGGGATTATTCCGGCGCTCCGTGCCGTCTGTGGAGGTCAGAATGTATTTGGAGAGGATGTCGTTGAAAAGCTGCCGGAGCTGATGCACAAAAAAAGCCGGTTTGATTATGCGGCATACGATATATCCGAGAAGGAACAGGAGATTATCGAGGAGGTGGCAGCCGGGTATAGTAACAAAGAAATTGCTGCAAGATTGTATTTGGGTGAAGGTACGGTCCGCAATTATATCAGTGCGATATTGGAAAAGCTTTCCCTGCGAGACAGGACGCAGCTTGCGATTTTTTATTATAAGAATCAAGCTTAAAAAAGGGAGTTATATTTTTGAAACGGAATGGAAAATACCGGCTGCGCCAGAATGATGACGAGCAAAAGTGCGGCAGTAAGCCAGACATAATTTGCAATCGGGTCAAGGTGGCGGTAAAGGAACGGGTACGTGTTCATATATTCTAAAAGGAACAGGATCGGTCTGTGGAAAAAATATATTTGCAGGGATTCCCGACCGAGAACATCCAGATGGAAGCATTTTCGCCGTGGAATAATGCTCAGGATGCAGACGGATACAAGGAAGGTAATCATGTAGGCAAGCAGACGGAATAAAAATCCGATTTCTTCCTGCTCATCCAGCAAGGCTTCATAAGAACTCCTTCCGGTAAAGAAACGGCGGAAGATATAGACGCTGTCAATCTTTAACCGACATATTATAAAGAAGCCAAAAAGAACGATTGGCGTTATAATCTGCAAGATCGGCTTGTGTAAAAAGTCTTCCAATGTATCTGCGTCACACATCCATCCAAGCACAAAACATGGGAAGAAGACAATGCATCGGGAAAGTACAAACACATCGCCGATACCATTGTCATAACCTGCAAGTAATGCAAGGCAGACGGAATAAAATAAGATTTTCCGCTTATCAGCTTTTTGCAGCATGTAGGCAAGTATATAAAATATGCACATGGCAAACAGATACCATGGCACACCGTCCGTTTTTACGAGCGAGAATTTTAAATCCGGATTATTTAATCGCTGGAAAGGGAATATCAATATTTTTAGTATAAGAAATAAGCCGGCAAAATATATTATTTTTTGCTGCAGGGATTGTTTTGTTTGTATCGCGTGCTTGCACATAAGACCGCTTGTGAAAATAAATAACGGCATATGGAAGCTGTATATAAATAAAAATAATGCTTTACATGTACTTGAATTGTAATCGATACCGCTTTCCAAAAAATGTCCGGCTACAACACAGATAATTAAGAAGCCTTTTAAATTATCCAACCATATGCTTCGGGTTTTAACAGCCATAAAAATACTTCCTCTCAGATGACATGATTTTCATATGCGTGCATTATAGTAGTCTCGAATAAAGAAAAAGTCAAGGTATATTCATTGTGCAAAATGTCTTCTTTTTTTACTGAAAGTTGAAAACCATTGGTAAATACTTAAGAAAATTCCCAAACCCCTTGCAAATTCAAGGAAAAAAGGGTAATATCATGCTAGCAAAACAAATTAATGACAACATGGTATTACAAAAACATACACAATTATTACGGAGGAATGTAAAATGGCAGTAAAGAAAGCAACAGTCGATGCAACTATGGCAAAGGTAGAAGCAGCTAAGGCAGCAGCACCTGCAAAGAAGGCAGAGCCAGCAAAGGCAGCACCAGCAAAGAAGGCTGAGCCGGCTAAGAAGGCAGCAGCACCAGCTAAGGCAGCACCTGCAAAGAAAGCAGCACCGGCAAAGAAGACAGAAGCAAAGCAGGCAGTTAAGCTTTTCGTTGAATATCAGGGCGGTCAGGTTTTGACAGAGGATATTGTAGCAAAAGCAACAAAGGCAAGTGGTAAGAAGACAATCAAAGAACTGAATGTTTACTATCAGCCAGAGACAAACATGGTATATTACACAGCAGATGGCGCAGAAGGTTCTTTCTCATTATAATTCGATAACCCAAACTTTTCATAAAAAAGAAGTACCCGGTTTTATATCGGGTACTTCTTTTTATGTTAAACACCTTTTGCTTTGTTTGTGCATGCGCGCATCGCTTCCATGACTGCGCTTCGGAATCCTTTTTCTTCTAAGACACGGACGGCTTCGATTGTCGTACCGGCAGGTGAGCAGACCATATCCTTTAATTCTCCCGGATGTTTTCCGGTTTCGAGTACCATTTTTGCACTTCCGAGAACTGCTTGTGCAGCAAACCTGTATGCCTGTGCACGTGGCATACCATCCGCAACGGCAGCGTCTGCCATTGCTTCAATAAACATAAAAACGTAAGCCGGAGAACTGCCGCTCACGGAGACGACCGCATCCATAAGAGTTTCGGGAACGGCCTCAGCCAGACCGAAGCTTCCAAGAAGCTGCATGACATATTCAAATTCAGAATCGGAAACAAGCTCATTTTTACATACACCGGTGATGCCTTCCCCGACCAAAGCCGGCGTATTTGGCATTGTGCGCACAATTTTGACATTGCCGAGATGCTCCCCAAGCCATGTCAGTGTTTTGCCGGGTGCGATTGTAACGATGATCTGATTTTCAGGAAGTACATCATGGATTTCCTCGATAACAGCTTCATAGTATTGCGGTTTGACGGATAAAAAGAGAACATCTGAATTTTTGGTGACATCCGTGTTGGAGTCCGAGATGCAGATGCCGAGATTTGCGGCTGCTTTTTCACGCGCGGTTTCTGACGCATCCGCGGCGATGATTTCTGTGGCAGCGATACCGGCATGCCCTGTAAGACCTCCGATGATGGCGCTTGCCATATTTCCACAGCCGATAAAACCGACCTTGTATTTCATGAATTTGTACCTTTTCGCAGCTTGTCTGCGAATCCTTTCTTTTTATTAAACTGTGACCGAATCTGCATTGCAAGATCCGGCCTGTCTGTAATGATGCCGTCCACGCCCCGTTTGAGGAGCTTTGACATTTGTTCGATACTATTGACGGTCCACGCAAAAATCTGTTTGTGATGCATGTGCATTCTCCATACAAATTCCGCAGTTATAAACTTGTAATGCGGTGATACAAAATCCGCTTTGCAGGCATGTATCCGGTGCATCGGAAAATATTCGTTCAGCCGGTGAACGATTGCGTTACGCGGAGTTCCAATTAGAAGCCCTGCGTGAATATTTGGATCAATTTCCTTGATATTTAGCACACAGCGGTCAAGAAAGGACTTCATCATATAGTCGCTGTAGGCATAGTAGCGATGCACGAGATTGATGACCTTTTGTTCATATCCGCTTTCTTTTAGTTCAATGTCCAGCTTGATCTTACCGCGGCAAAATTCGAGTACCTCCTGAAGGCGTGGGATTATATAGCCCTCAGAACAAGTCATAGCACACAGCTCCTTGTAGGTAAATTCACGAATCGGTCTTCCGTTTAAATCCGGATTATGAAATGCAATCAACTGTCCGTCCTTTGTCATTCGTATATCAAACTCTGCATAGTCGGCATGTAATTGAATTGCGATTTGAAATGCCTCCAGTGTGTTTTCATGACTGGCAAGTGCGGAAGCACCCCGATGCGCGATAATTTCCGGTGTCATAGTGCGGTTTCACCCCGTTCGCCTGTACGGATACGAATCGCGTCCTGTACATCATATACAAATATTTTTCCATCACCGTAGGACCCGGTCGGAATACGTTCAGTAATCATCGCAATCAGCTTTTCACATACCTCGTCTGTCACGACAGTCTCTACTTTGAGTTTCGGAAGAAGATTTACATAATAATCGCTTCCATGATGCTGGGATTTATATCCCTTCTGATTTCCGTATCCCATAATATTACTTACCATGGCACCTGTTGAGGAGCATTCGTCAAGTATGGCTTTCATATCATCCAGGCTCTCGGAACGGATAATGACTTCTAGCTTTTTCATAACTTTACAACCTCCGGATTATTTTATAGATTTGTTCCCCGCAGTTCGATGACAGGAGCGCCTTTGCCATTGATATAATCTCCGGTAATCGTCACGCGTCCGATATTGTCATCCCGAGGAATTTCATACATGATATCCATCATGAATTTTTCAATGATTGCACGCAGGGCTCTTGCACCGGTCTTTTTCTCCATTGCTTTTTCGGCGATTGCCTCATAGGCACTTTCGTCAAATTGCAAATCTACCTCATCCAATGCAAGCAATTTTTTGTACTGCTTCAAAATCGCATTTTTCGGTTCCTTTAATATTTTGATGTACATATCCTTATCCAGTGCATCTAATGAGAAAAGCACAGGAAGACGGCCGAGAAATTCCGGAATCATACCGAATTCGCGCAAATCCTCCGTTGTCACTTCCTTTATGATATTATGGTTGTCGTCGTATTTGTCCTTTAAATCTGCATTAAAGCCCATGGAGGACTGTTTGTTGAGACGCTGCTTGATTATGTCCTCAATATCCGGAAATGCACCGCCGCAGATGAACAAAATGTTGCGTGTGTTCATCGTGGTCGTCGGAGTCATGGCGTTTTTGCTTCCGGCTCCAACCGGCACTTCGATTTCAGCACCCTCCAGAATTTTGAGAAGTCCCTGCTGTACGGATTCTCCGCTTACATCCCGGCTGCGTGTTTCTTTTTTCTTTGCGATTTTGTCGATTTCGTCGATAAATACGATGCCGCGCTCCGCTTTCTCAACGTCGTTGCCGGCAACTGCCAAAAGCTTTGACAGGATGCTTTCTACGTCATCTCCGATGTAGCCTGCTTCGGTAAGGGTTGTCGCATCGGTAATTGCAAGCGGAACCTGTAGAATCCTTGCAATCGTTTGAACAAGATATGTTTTGCCGCATCCGGTCGGACCGAGCATAAGCATATTGGATTTTTCGATTTCGATATCATCCATGGTGTCTGTAATGACACGCTTATAATGATTGTAAACAGCGACAGACATGGCGCGTTTTGCGTATTCCTGACCGACTACATATTCATCAAGCATAGCCTTGATTTTATGAGGAGCGGGAATATCCGCCATTGTGAGTGGTTTTTCTTCTTTCTCTTCTTTTTGCTTTTTCTTCTTTTTTACCTTTTGTGATGTCGGAATGTCGTCAAATGGCATAAACTGTGACATGTTTATATTTGGGATTTTGGATAGATCCAAAAACTGCATGGCGCCATTATTAAAGGAATCAAAGCTTTTTTGCATACAGTCATTACAGATGCACATGTTTCCCGGCATTCGTATGAAAGGACCGGCTACCGATTCCGGACGACGACAGAGGTAGCAATATTTTTCATATTTGTCATCATCATTGTTTGTGTTGTTATTATTGTTATCGTTGTTATCTGACATGGTTTATCCTCCTGTGAAAATTGCATCGAGAAGTACTGTAAACTACAAACGATTATAGCACGAAAAACGCATCATGACTATGGAATATTTAAGCAAATGGATTTATAATAGGATTACATTTGGAATAGGAAAGGAAGATACGAATGAAAAAACGAATTACCGCGTATTTGGCTTATATTGATGCATTATTAGAGCAGGATGATGTGGACTGGGAAAAGGAAAAAGAAAAGCATCTGGTACAGATTGCTTTTTTTGCGCATGAACGTCTGGTACATCTGATTGTTATGGCGTTATTTGCACTGGCAACGGTGATTTCCATCCTGTATTTGAATTTCAGTGGTTCGATTGTCATACTTGCGTTAGTGCTTGCGCTGCTTGTACTGCTGATTCCATATGTTATGCATTATTATCTGCTTGAAAACAGTGTACAGAAGATGTATGACCAATATGATACGATGATGAACAAGCTGGAGTCCTCCTTCCGGGTAAAATAAAAAAACGGACAGTACGATGTGTGCTGTCCGTTTTATGTTATCTGCCGGAACGATGGCTGGTATTTTCGGTTGTTGCATTGTTATCGCCATTTACGGCGTCGTTGATGCCGTTGCCGACACCCTCAGCAGCATCCTTGATACCGTTACCGACACCCTCAGCAGCATCCTTGATGCCGTTGCCGACACCCTCGGCAGCATCTTCAATGCCATTGCCGATACCGTTATCGGCATCCTGACCGGTTGCTGTTCCGTTCGTATTTGTGTCGGCGTTATCGGTTGTTGTCTGAGAAGCTGTCGTATCGGTAGTCGCAGTGTCATTTGTCGTTTCGTCTGTACCACATGAGCAAAGTCCCATTGTGAGCATCACTGCGGTTGCAGCAAGAAGTGTATAAGTTTTCAATTTTCTCATAATCAGTTCTCCCTATCTGTTTTATTGTATACAGGCAATTGCGAAACTGTAACTATAGATTATCATATTGTGCAAAGTTAACAATGATATACATTATATTTAGTTTCGCAATTATCCATACATTTTATAAATGTAGTATGAACATTTTACAATAAGATTATTTTTCCAATTTATAGAAATAAGGAGCCGTTAGGTGACATAAAATAAGGAATTGTGTCTTGGATCTAGAAATATGTGAGAAATAAGAATTTTTGTTTTTTGAAATCAATATATTATATGTAAGAATGTAAAACGTTTTAAAGAAAACTTTACGGCATAAGAAGAGAGAATGTATTACAAAAATGTTACGAAAAAGTAAAATTTTACTTGACATAACATGTATAAAATAATACAATAAAAATTGCAACCTTTTTTTCGGAAAATATCCAAGGCTGCAAAATATAATTTGTATCATGGACAATATATAACACAATATCTAGAGTTTGTAAAGGGGTATTTTATGGAGTTTAGAAAGAAAACTTTAACGGAATATGAGAAAGAAATATCCGCAGAGGAAATTCGTGAGGAGAAGGAATTTCATCGAAGGAGAGTCAGGAATTTTAAGCGTATGCTGATGGTGACATTTATTGCAGTTTGTGCAATTCCTGTTTCAATGTGTACCTATTTGATGATTAAGATGAACCGGCTGGATGCCCGGCTTGAAAAGCTGGTAGACCGTGTCGAGGAAGGAAAGACGTTTGTTGACAGCGAAAATACTTCACCGAACGATGTGGCAGGAACACTCGTAAGCGAACAGATGGCTTATGGGGATTTGGAGAAAGGAACTGAATCGGAAGGCATCCGTGTTACATTGACAGACAGCAAGGAGAACTCTGACGGTACGCATACGGAGGATATAGAAGATGTTGAGGGTGACAGTCAGGATATAACAGAGCAGACATATTATAACGGAAAAAAGGTATATCTTACCTTTGATGATGGACCGAGTACATATACCGGTGAACTGCTGGATGTGCTGGATACATATAATGTAAAGGCAACATTTTTTGTTGTCTATAACGATAAGGAAGAGGTACAGCCGTATTATCAGGAGATTGTAGACAGGGGACACACGATTGCCATGCATTCTTACAGTCATGTGTATGACCAGGTGTATGCAAGCAAAGACAGCTTCGTAGAGGATGTTGAAAAAATACATGATTTTATCTATGATGAAACAGGTGTTGACTGCCGTTTTTACAGATTTCCGGGTGGAAGCTCAAATCAGGTAAGCAAGGTAGACATTCAAAGTCTTATGGCATATCTGGACGAGGAGAACATCACATATTTTGATTGGAATTCTCTGTCCGGTGATGCGGTTGACAGCTCCTTAACACCATCGGAGCTCAATACAAATATCCTCGGATATGTGCGTGCAAATGCAGGAGATTCGGTTGTTTTGATGCATGACCTCCAGAATAACCATGCAACGATTGAGGCTCTTCCGGAGCTGATTCAGACTTTAAAGGAAGAAGGGTATGAGATATGTCCGATCGAGGATGATACGATTCCGGTACAGCATGTGCAGTACACAGGAGAGGAAAATCCGTAAAGACATGTGCGGTACAGGGGTGAATAGATCCGCAAAAGCCACGGGATGAAAATCCCGGGAAAGAGGAAATGACGTGAATTACAGAGAGGCACAGGATTATATAGAAGAAAAAAACAGACTGGGTATGGTTCCCGGTCTGACACAGGTAAAGGAGCTCTTGACAAGACTCGGCAATCCGCAAAACGCATGCAGAACACTGCATATTGCCGGGACAAACGGAAAGGGCTCTGTTTTTGCGTTTGTACAAGAAAGTTTGTTAACCGCTGGGTATCGTGTCGGACGCTATATTTCACCGACGATTTTTACTTATCTGGAACGCTTTCAGATAGACAGGTCGTATATGACGGAGCAGGAATTTGCAGATTATCTTACAAGGATTGCAGAGGTTGTCGGACAAATGGAACGGGATGGGTTTGCGAGCCCGACAGCATTTGAGATTGAGACAGCAATCGCATTTTTATATTTTAAGGAACAAAAATGCGATTATGCTCTGATTGAATGCGGCATGGGTGGCAGACTGGATGCGACAAATGTGCTGGATAAGCCAGAGATTACTGTGTTCTCACAAATCAGTATGGATCATATGCAGTTTCTTGGCAGTACAATCACGGAAATTGCGAAAGAAAAGGCGGGAATCATAAAGCCGGGAAGTGTGTGTATCGCCTCTCCGCAGGAACCGGAAGTTTCAAGGGTACTCGAAGACGTATGCCGGTATAATCAGGTTCCGTATGAAGAGGTAGTTCCGGAGCAATGGACCGTCTTGTTGATGGATATAAATGGTAGTACATTTTCGGATCAAAAGGGACGCTATACAATCCGGCTTTTAGGGGAACATCAGCTTGTCAATGCACAAACTGCGGTTCTTATATTGCGAAAACTCCGCATTGCGGATGAATGTATCCGGCGTGGACTCTTGGAAACGACGTGGCAGGGCAGACTGACGAAAGTACATGAAAAGCCTTATATATTCGTGGACGGTGCGCATAATGAGGCGGCGTGGATATGCTTAAAGCAGGCAGTACAAAAGTATTTTACAAACCGCAGGATAATTTATATAATAGGGGTACTGAAGGATAAGGAATATAATAAGATGGTAGATATTCTGGCTCCGACGATGACATATGCCATTACAGTTACACCTGCGACACCGCGGGGGCTGACAAAGGAAAAACTGGCGGAGGAAATCAGGCGCAGGCATGTATCGGCAGATGTGGCAGAAAACAGTTCAGAAGCAATGCAAAAAGCAATGCAAAATGCAGACAGAGAGGATGTGATTCTTGTGTGCGGTTCTCTTTCCTTCTTGTCTGACTACCTGAAAATGTCTGGAGATGAATGATATGGAACGGGTAAATCGCATATGGAAGCATCCGATGTTTCAAATGTATATGCAGGACATTCAAAAGGCGGAGGAAGGCCGGCTTTATTGTCTGCATGATGCGGAGCATTGCTTTGACGTAGCGAGAATCGGATATATTATCAATTTGGAAGAAAAACTTGGGTTTGAAAAGGATATTATTTATGCTATGGCGTTGTTGCATGATATCGGAAGACGGGAGGAATACGCGTCCGGACGTTCCCATCATGCAGCCGGAGCAGAGCTTGCAGAACCAATTTTGAAGGATGCCGGTTATCTGCCGGAGGAACGGGAGGCAATCTGCGAGGCGATAAGCAGACATAAGGCAAGTGAAGGAGCATGCACAAGCCTGTCGTGCCTGTTGTATGAGGCGGATAAGCGCTCCAGAAGATGCTTTGACTGTGTGGCAACAGACAGTTGTTATTGGTCGGAAGAAAAAAAGAATTTTAATGTAACAATATAAACTTGCAGCTTGAACAGGGGAAAGCCGGATATTCCGGCTTTTTTTGCGTGCCAAGACTTAAAGCTTCATAAAAACCGGTCTGATAAAATATTTACATATGATTATCAAGCAAAAACGAAGAAATAGTTTTGAAAACTTTGAAAAATAATATTTCATTAAAAATAATTTGTAATAAATTAAAGGAAATTGCCATATAATTAAAAAAATTAGGAAAAACATTTAATATATTGACAAGATAAAGTTAAAAACGGATAATACACGCAGGTCAAGGAAATATGACTTAAAAAAATTAAGAATCTAAAAAGAAAGAAGAAAGAGAGGCTGATGTTTATGAAGAAAAGAAAGGTGTTAGGATTGGTTCTTGCAGTTATGATAACCATTGCATCCCTGAGCGGATGTGGGAAGGAAGAAAAATCCGGTGATGAAAATGTTTTAAAGGTTGGTATGGAGTGCGCATATGCCCCGTTTAACTGGTCGCAGGATACAGAAGATTTGGCGAATGGCGAAAAGGCGGTTCCGATTTACGGTACGAACATGTATGCATATGGTTATGATGTTATGGTAGCAAAGAAGCTTGCAGATGAGATGGGTATGACATTGGAAATACATAAAGTAGAGTGGGATTCTATCGGAATGTCATTGGATGCAGGTGAGTATGATGTAATTATCGCAGGTATGGGGCGTACGGCAGAGAGAGAAGCCTCATATGCATTTACGGCTCCTTATTATTACAGAGATAATTGTCTGGTTGTAAAGAAGGGGTCCGGTTTGGAGGATGTGAAAGGACTTTCAGAATTGGCAGGTAAAAATGTTACGCTTACAACGCAGCTTGGCACCGGTTGGGTCAATCTGCTGGATCAGGTGCCGGATGCAACACTTGGTTCTAATTATGAGACTACGGCTGAATGCTTTATGGCAATTTCAAATGGAGTTGCGGATGTATGCGTTATCGATGTTCCAACTGCTGAGTCTGCCGCTATGACGAATGACGATCTTGTGATTATCTATCTGGATCCAAACGATAAGTTTGAAGGTGATGAGGAAATGACAAACGTATGTATCGCAACAAGAAAAGATGATACAGCACTTCGTGATAAGCTTCAGGAGACTATGGACAGTATCGGATGGAATGACAAGGAGACCATGGATAAAACAATGGAAGAGGCCGTTTCATTACAGCCGGCAGCAAACTAATTTGTAGGTATCATGATTGTATAAGGAGGGAAGCGAATGGGAGTTGTACTCAGCATATCATCCCCAAATAATATTTTCGAATGGATGGCGTTTCTGGCAGAAAAATATTCTAAAATGTTTTTGCAGGGAACTTGGATTACATTGTATGTAGCTGTACTCGGAACACTAGGCGGCTTTGTACTTGGTTATGTGGTTGGTATTATAGGAGATATCAAAATTCATACCGAAGATAACCCGGTTAAAAAGAACATAATAAAACTCGTTAAGTTTATTTGTCTTATATATATAGAAATTTTCCGTGGTACACCAATGATTGTACAGGCGATGATTGTCTTTTTTGGCCTTCGTCAGAGCGGTGTGGATATTAACCCGATTCCGGCAGGTATATTTGTAACACTGTTGAATACGGGCGCTTATATGTCCGAGACCGTGAGAGCCGGTATCAAATCCATTGATGTCGGTCAGCGTGAGGGCGCGCTTGCAATGGGAATGTCACCAATGCAGACGATGTTTTTTGTGATTCTTCCGCAGGCGTTTAAAAACATCATTCCGGAGATGGCAAACATGTTCCTGACAAATCTAAAGATGACATCTGTATTAAATGTAATTGGTGTGCAGGAATTATTTATGCAGGCAAAGACAGTTGGAGGTACATATTATAAGTATTTTGAAGCATATCTCGTAATTGCATTGATTTATCTGGTGCTCTGTATACCAATTAACAGATTGTTCTTGTTTATGGAGAAGAAAATGGCAGGCAAGAAGGATTATGTGCTTGCAGTCGAATATATGGAAGATAAGCAATAATAGTGGGAAGGAGATAGTCGTATGACAGAGAACCGTCAAGAAGAAGCTATCATCAGTGTAAAAAATTTAGGAAAATCCTTTGGAGATCATGAGGTATTGCGAAAAATAGATTTCGAGGTGGAAAAGGGTGAGGTTATATGCATCCTCGGTTCATCCGGCTCCGGTAAGTCTACACTCCTTCGCTGTATCAATAAGTTGGAGACACAGACAGCGGGACAGATTTTATATCATGGAAAAGAAGTTCGAAATGTGCAGAGGGATGTCAATCATTTCAGGTCTAAGGTTGGAATGGTATTTCAGTCCTTTAACCTGTTTAACAATATGACAGTATTGAAAAACTGTATGGAGGGTGCACAAAAGGTTTTGCATGTTTCCAAGGAAGAGGCGTTTGACAGAGCGATTACACATCTGAAGGAGGTAGGAATGGCTCCGTATATTAATGCGAGACCGGAGCAGCTCTCCGGTGGGCAGAAGCAGCGGGTTGCCATAGCCAGAGGCCTTTGTATGAATCCGGAGGTGCTTCTGTTTGATGAACCGACATCGGCACTTGATCCGGAGATGGTCGGTGAGGTTTTGAATGTCATGAAGGAGCTTGCAAAATCCGGTCTTACAATGTTAATCGTGACACATGAGATGGATTTTGCAAAAAATGTATCTTCAAGAGTGCTGTTTATGGATAAAGGATATGTTGTGGAGGATGCCTCGCCGGAGGAATTTTTTACAAATCCTAAAAATGAGCGAAGTAAAGCTTTTTTAAGCAGATTTATAGCATGAGACATTGATTTACGCGGCCATACCGCAGAAAAGAGGTAGCTATGGACAATTTTGTAATAACATTTGCCAGAGGCTTCGGCACCGGAGGAAAGGAGATTGCTTCGAAGCTGGCAAAGGAACTCGGCATTCACTGCTATGAAAATCGTATTCTGACACTCGCATCTCAGATGAGTGGATTGGACGAAAAGCTGTTTCAGGAAGTGAATGAAAAGGTACGCAGCAATGGCGGATTTTCCAGTTTTCTTCGTGGACTTCCGAGAGCAAAAAACTATATCAGCAGGAATGAGAAGTTTGTGTCGGATGACACATTATTTGAATATCAAAAGCAGATTATTGAGAATCTGGCGGATACAGAATCTTGTGTTATTGTCGGGAAATGTGCGGATTATGTACTGCGTGGCAGACCGAATATTGTCAGCATTTACATAGAAGCACCGCGTGATTTCTGCATTAGGCGGACGATGGAGCATATGGGTGTGACGGAAGATGTGGCAACAGCAACTATTGTGCAGACAGATAAGTTCCGTGCGGATTATTATAAATATTATACACATGGTAATTATTGGACGAATCCGGTAAATTACGACATGACTATCAACAGCGAGAAGGCCGGAATTGAGGACAGTGTAAAGCTTATAAAGAGTTATCTTAAAATAAAAGGATTTATCAAATAACGGAGGTGCAATTTTATGAAACTGAAGGATACAGGATTGACAAAACAGGACATTAAAGACAAGGTAAGTAAGTATATGATTGATACTTATGAGCGATTTGATTTTTTGGCAGAAACGGCAGAGGGCATGTATATGTATGATGAAGAAGGTACGCCGTATCTTGATTTTTATGCGGGAATTGCCGTAAACAATGCCGGAAGCCGTAATCCGAAGGTTGTTGCCGCTGTCAAAGATCAGGTGGATGATATCATGCATACATTTAATTATCCGTATACGATTCCGCAGGCACTTTTGGCAGAAAAGGTGTGTACGGCAATCGGCATGGATAAAATTTTCTATCAAAATTCCGGAACCGAGGCAAATGAGGCGATGATTAAGATGGCGAGAAAATACGGAATTGAGCACTACGGACCGAATCGTTATCATATCGTGACGGCAAAGATGGGATTTCACGGGAGAACCTTCGGTTCGATGTCTGCAACCGGACAGCCCGGAAATGGATGTCAGGTCGGCTTCGGCCCTATGGCATATGGATTTTCATATGCGCCATACAATGACCTACAGGCATTTAAGGATGCTTGTACTGAGAATACGATCGCAATCATGATTGAGCCTGTACAGGGTGAAGGAGGTGTTCATCCGGCAACCTATGAATTTATGACAGGGCTTCGGAAGTTTTGCGATGAAAATGATATGCTTTTGTTAATTGATGAGGTGCAAACCGGATGGTGCAGAACAGGTCAGCCGATGTGCTACATGAATTATGGTATTAAGCCGGATATTGTGTCCATGGCAAAGGGGCTTGGCGGAGGAATGCCGATTGGTGCCATTTGTGCAACCAAGGAGGTTGCGACAGCATTTTCAGCGGGCTCACATGGTACGACCTTTGGCGGACATCCTGTGAGCTGTGCAGCAGCACTTGCGGAGGTCAACGAATTGCTTGACCGTAATCTTGCAGGAAATGCCAAGGAGGTCGGCGCTTACTTTATGAATAAGCTGAAGGAGCTTCCACATGTGAAGGAGGTTCGAGGTATGGGGCTGATGGTAGGTGTTGAATTTGATGACACAATCAACAGTGTGGATGTAAAGCATGGATGCTTTGATCGGAAGCTTTTGATTACGGCAATCGGTGGACCGGTTATCCGTATGGTTCCGCCTTTGATTGCAAGTAAGGAGGATTGTGATAAAGCATTCGGGATACTGAAAGAGACTGTAGAGGCACTTGTATAAAAGGTTAGGAGGCAGAAAGAATATGTTCGATTTTCGTTTTTCTGTTCCGCAGGATATAATATTTGGGATGGGCGCGTTAAGTCGGCTTGGTGACGTGGCGAAGAAACTTGGAGGAACACATGCATTGATTATATCCGGCCCGCATTTAAACAAGATAGGGCAGGTTGACAAATGTAGAGAACTCTTGATTGATGTGGGTATTTCTGTGGATACATTTACAGAGACAGAGGGAAATCCTTCGGTTGAAACGGTGGAAAGGGCGGCACGGCTTTTTGAAAAATCCGGCTCTGATTTTATCGTGGCATTTGGTGGTGGTTCTCCTATGGATGTCGCTAAGGCAGTCGGTATCGTTGCAAAATATGGCGGATGCATTACAGAATATGAAGGTGGAGGAAAGGTCCCCGGGCCGATAGTTCCGCAGATTGCCATTCCGACAACGGCAGGCACAGGTTCGGAGGTGACCGCATTTTCTGTCATTACCGACCATAGCCGGAATTATAAATTAACGGTTTTTTCGTATGATTTGATTCCGCGATATGCAATCTTAGATCCAGCATTAATTGCAACTGTACCGGGAGCAGTTGCGGCAGCCTGTGGCATGGATGCCTTTATTCATGCGTGTGAAGCGTATATTTCAACTGACGCGTCCCCATTTTCAGAAGCAATGTCTGAAAAGGCGATGGAACTGATTGGCCGTTCTATCCGGGCTTATACTGCAAACCGAAATGACATGGATGCGGCGTCTGATATGCTGGCAGGTTCTTTGTTTGCAGGTATCGCATTTTCATGGGCAAGACTTGGAAATGTGCATGCCATGAGTCATCCGGTCAGTGCTTATTTTGATGTGGCACATGGCGTTGCAAATGCTATTTTGCTTCCGACAGTTCTTGCGTATAATATGCTGGCAGACAAGGGGAAGTATCAGAAGATTTATAATTATGTGAGCAAAACGTATAAAAGTAAAGATGATTTTAAACCCTGCATGTTGGTTGATGAGATACGTTCCTTGAATCAAAGTCTCGGAATTCCGGCAAATCTGACAGAAGCTGGGGTGACAGAGGATAAGCTTGAGGCGATGGCGGACGATGCGATGAAAAGTGGAAATATTCTTGTGAATCCACGCCAATCCAATAAAAAAGATATTACAGAATTATATAAAAAGGCGATGCTGTAATTACAAAAAGTCCAAACTGTCCGGCGGGTTGCCGGGCAGTTTTGTTGTATGTAAAACATTTAAAATAAAAAGTGGCGATTTTATTGTAATAATGGTATTATATTATGTAATGATATAACTATACGTTCCAATTATGAGGAGACAGAATAGATGACAGCGAAAAAAGTAGTAAAAATCGGGAAACGGGAATTTGAGATTGGAAAACGACCTTATATCATGGGAATTTTGAATGTCACACCGGATTCTTTTTCGGATGGCGGAAAATATGGAGATTTGGATGCTGCTCTGATTCATACAGAGCAGATGATTGCTGAGGGCGCGGATATTATTGATGTCGGTGGGGAATCGACAAGACCCGGGCATATTCAGATATCGGCAGCAGAGGAGATTGAGCGGACTTGTTTTGTCATAGAGGCGATAAAGGAGCGGTTTGAGATTCCGGTTTCGCTTGACACATATAAATTTCCGGTCGCGCAGGCAGGGATTCTTGCCGGAGCGGACTTGATCAATGATATATGGGGCTTTAAATGGAGTGAGGACATGGCGCCGCTTTGCGCAAAATATGACATCCCGTGCTGCCTGATGCATAACCGCAGGGAGGCTGTCTATGAGCATTATCCAGAGGATGTTGTTTCGGATTTAAAGGAAAGCGTTGAAATTGCGAAGGCGGCGGGGCTTTCGGACGATAAAATCATACTGGATCCGGGAATCGGATTTGCAAAAACAACAGAGCAGAATCTTCAGTTGATGAATCATCTGGAACAGTTGGTTGCAATCGGATATCCGGTTTTGCTTGGCACATCGAGAAAATCCATGATTGGTAATACGCTGAAGCTTCCGGTTGAGGAGCGCGAAGAGGGGACGATAGCGACCTCGGTATTCGGACTTATGAAGGGATGCAACTTTTTCCGGGTGCATGATGTGAAGGCAAATGTGCGGGCGCTTGCTATGACGGATGCGATGTTGAAGGCATAATGTGTGAAAAAGGGGTCGGGAATGGACAAGATATGTATTAAGGATTTAGAAATCTATGCAAATCATGGTGTGCTTCCGGAGGAAAAGAAGAACGGACAGACATTTTTTGTTTCCGCGGAGCTTTTTCTGGATTTACGACCGGCGGGGACGACGGATGACTTGGAACAGACTGTGAATTATGCGATGGTGTGTGAGGATATCCGCCAGATTATGCAGGAGGAAACATATGATTTGATTGAGGCGGCGGCAGAAGCTGTCGCTGAGGGAAT